>JAOQAL010000682.1 GCA_025963615.1 Chitinophagaceae bacterium
GATATTGGTTTGCTCCTGTGTGAGCGAGAGACGTTGGTTGTCGGGTTCAGGGCCATCGTAACTTGTCTTTTGGGAGTCCATTAGTTTGGAGCAAGGTTTAAAACGCGAATTTAATAATTAATGAAAATCAAACCATTTTTTTTGGAAAAAGTATTGTAGATGAAGGGCGGGAATTGTTTCCATGACCACCCAAAACAGCTATTGAAAAATTATATTTGAACGGCATTTTCACATCAGCTTTTAAAATGAACTGATAGGACAACCCGGTGGTTATTGGAAGTTATTCAAATTCTCCAGGAGAATAATATCATTCAATTGTTATTACATATCCGGAAATTCAACAATTTTTGCAAAAAAATGGCCTCTTGGTTGTGTAATACCCCTTAGTTTTTAAGATCCCCAAAAGTTGTCGCCCTGATGATATAGATAATTGCAGCTGCGCCGGCATTGGTAAAAAGACTTGTCAAGCGCGACTATGGAGATAGTACCGTGCAAAACTTTCTGACAATTAATCAGCTTTAAATTAACTTCAGGTCAGCAAGATCAATAATAGGGTGCGCCTGCCGCTGATATAAGGCCATTCATCGCAACAACAAGCCCTGGCTACTTCAAAGAGATACGGGATATAAAAATTATTATGACGACTCTTAAAAGATGTAACGATGATTACCGTAAAGTACCCGGCCGGTATTTATTTGCCATAACTTTTTTCTTTGTTTTGACGTTGCTATCCCAGCTTATCATTGCGCAAAATATAACTACCGTGGCGGGAACCGGAACTGCAGGGTATAATGGAGATGGAATACCGGCTACAGCTGCTCAATTCAACGGCGTGCAGGGCCTGGCTTTTGACGCGGCCGGTAATATTTATGCAGCCGATATTTCGAACCACCGTATCCGTAAGATAACCATCAGCACAGGCCTTATAAGTACCATCGCAGGGACGGGAACCGGAGGTTATAATGGAGATGGAATACTGGCTACGGCTGCTCAAATAAATATTCCATCGGCTTTGGCTTTTGATAGCAACGGTGATTTGTACTTTACCGACCGGTCTAATAGCCGGATACGAAAAATTACAACTTCCACCGGTATGATCAGTACGGTAGCAGGAACCGGAAGTGGAGGATACAATGGTGATGGGATCCTGGCGACCGCTGCGCAATTAAATAATCCGAATGAAGTATCCTTCGATGCAAGCGGTAATTTGTATATCGCTGATTGGTTGAATCACCGCGTCCGAAAAATAACTACGGCTACGGGTATCATCAGCACCATTGCAGGAACAGGAGCATCGGGTTACAATGGCGATGGAATTGCCGCTACAACTGCGCAGATAAGTGGCCCTTGCGGAATAATATTTGACAATGCGGGCAATACATACATAGCAGAATATGGCGGAGCCCGGGTCCGTAAAATAGATGTCAGCACTGGCAATATAAGTACCATTGCGGGTACGGGCACTTTTGGTTATAATGGAGACGGGATTCTTGCAACAACTGCACAGCTGAGCGGTTGCGCGTATATAAAGTTTGATGCCGCGGAAAATATGTTTATCGGTGAGGGCAGCAATCAGCGTGTCCGTGAAATAATAAAAAGTACGGGCATCATCAAAACTATTGCAGGAACAGGAACCTTTGGTTATAATGGAGATGGAATTCCCGCCACCACGGCCCAATTGAATAACCCTTATTATATACTTTTTGACCAGCCAAAATGCAATATGTATATCGCGGATTATTATAATAATCGCATCCGCTTAATTACAGGAGGATTTACCGGGTGTACACCCTTGCCCTTAGATTTGCTTTCTTTTACTGGTAAGAACAAAGGGAGCTATAACCTGTTGCAATGGGAAACTGCCAACGGAAACAGCAACAGTTACTTTGAAATTGAAAGAAGCGAAGATTCCCGGAATTTTGCGGTCATTGGCACCGTAAATTTTGCGCCGGCATCTTCTTATTCGTTCGTTGATAAGCGTCCGGGTAATGAATTAAACTACTACCGGCTTAAACAGACTGACCTCGATAATAAAGTTAACTTTTCGGAAATCATAGTCGTAATAAACCGGCTGAGCGGCCAACTGACCGTTGCCATTTATCCTAATCCTGGCCAGGGACAAATCAGGGTCATTAGCTCTGAAGTCATTGATGAATTGAAAATTTCAAACCTGGCTGGACAAATTATTTACCACGTAAGACCCAACGAAAAAAATCTTGACCTGCAATTTGATCAGGCAGGAATTTATTTTATTCAAATAACTACCGCTAATCAAACTATAGTTAAAAAATTAACTGTATTAAGGTAACATAGGGGCCGGCTTCTTTATACACTCAGCCTTAACAGCGTTTTAAAAATAACGATACAACATCACCTGGACTTACGCAGCAGTTCCTATCCGTGGCCACGTCTTCGGACTGCTGGAGATAAAAAATTTGCGTAGTCAAATAACTACATATATATTTGTAGTCAAATGACTACACAATGAATTTAAGACGGGACGTATTTCAAGCCATCGCAGACCCGACAAGAAGGGCTATACTTCTGTTGGTTGCTTCGCAATCCATGACTGCCGGAGCCATAGCTGCAAACTTTGACACGGCCAGACCGACCGTTTCAAAACACCTGCAAATACTCACTGAGTGCGAATTGCTTAAACAAGAGCAAAACGGCAGAGAGATTTACTATCATATTAATGCAAAAAAAATGAAAGAAGTAGCCGACTTCATTGAGTCATTCCGCAAAATGTGGGATGACCGATTCAACAAATTAGAAACAATAATGAAAAAATATAAAAGCAAATAAAATGGAACAAAAAACAAAAATAAAAGCCGAAAATGGCAAACAGGAATTAGTAATTACCAGGGATTTTGATTTGCCATTGGAATTACTTTTTAAAGCATACGTAGAGCCCGGCATTGTTGAGCAATGGATGGGGACGAAAGTGCTGAAACTTGAAAATAAAAAGCATGGCAGTTACCAATTTGAAACAACCGATCCTAAGGGAAACAAATACGGGTTCAATGGGGTAATCCACGAGTTTAGCCCAAACCAGAAAATCACGCGGACATTTGAAATGGAGAATACGCCTTTTGACATCCAGCTTGAGTTCTTAGAATTTGAAAAACTCACCGACGAAAGCAGCAAACTCAATATGCATATAGTATATAGATCAGTCGCACTTAGAGACCAAATGCTGCAGCTACCCTTTGCTCAAGGCATAAATATGGCACATAACCGGCTACAAGACATCGTAAGCAAATTAAAGTAACATAGTATGACAAAGAGAAATAAAATTATCTATTGGATTTCTACTATCTGGCTTGCATTAGGAATGCTGGCAAGTGGCTTGCAGCAAATATTTCATACAAAAGGGTTTGTTGATATAATTGTTCATTTAGGTTATCCATTATATTTCTTGTATATCCTGGGTGTCTGGAAAATACTTGGAGTCATCGCTATTTTAATTCCAAAGTTCAGTCTGTTAAAAGAATGGGCTTATGCGGGCTTTTTCTTTACCCTGTCGGGAGCTGTATTTTCGCATATTGCATCGGGTCATTCAATGAACGAAATATTTCCCTCGTTGTTCCTGTTAATCCTGACTGTAGCATCGTGGTATTTCAGACCGGTGGATAGGAAGATAATTTCAGCTAGTTTCAGTAAATGAAGTAACCAGGATTCCAGCACATCACCCACTGAAAATGTAGAAAATGTATAGTATAGTTATTCCACGGGACCTTTAAAAAACAATTATATACACATGAATAAATTGAATCCTAAGGTTGATTTCTACTTCAATAAAGCCAACAAGTGGCAGAAAGAATTGGAGAAATTGAGAATGATCGTTCTTGACTGTGGGCTGACTGAAGAATTGAAATGGGGTGTGCCCTGTTACACCTATCCGACCCCGTCATTGGGGCTGAAGCTTCAGAAAAGCAACATCGTCTTAATACATGTGTTTAAAGAATACTGTGCGCTTTTGTTTTTCAAAGGCACCTTGTTAAATGATACCCATGGTATTCTAATTCAACAAACGGAAAATGTGCAGGCGGGGCGCCAGATTCGGTTCACCGATGTCCGGGAAATAGGAAAGATGGAGCCCATCCTGAAAGCCTATATTTATGAAGCCATGGAAGTGGAAAAGGCCGGTTTGAAAGTGAATTTTAAAAAGGCAGGAGAATTCAAAATTCCTGAAGAATTTCAAAAGAAATTAAAGGGAACGCCGGCCTTGAAAACTGCTTTTAATGCATTGACGCCAGGACGGCAAAGAGCATACCTTCTTTATTTCTCTGCACCCAAACAAGCTAAAACCCGGGAGTCAAGGGTTGAAAAATGCATACAGCAAATTCTCAAGGGAAAGGGATTAAATGATCAGTAAATCCCGGTTTTCAGTTTTGATCATTATAAGGTGGCTCTTTATCTGACTGTTTATAATCCTCCATAGATACGATTTTTGCCCACTTGTGGCGGGTTATAGTTTTTATATTCCTTCACAAGTGTTTTTTTGTCCTGGTTATGGAAGCTTATAAAATGGAATTATTGGACCTGTTGCAGAAAAGAAGACCTTAGCGGAAATGCTGGTTTCAAAGGAAGCTGAACTTATCGCTTTATACAGCCGTCGGCGGATTGGAAAAACATTTCTTGTCAGGAATTTCTACCATAAGAACAGGGTCTTTTGCATGCTGATAATCCATGTTAAGTGTAAATAGGACGGTAAGTGGCTATTTGCCGAACGGAAATTGAAACTATGCTGGATGGAGAACAGATGACGATGAAAGTAAGATGAAAGTTGTTCTTTTTATCTAATGTAAAATTAGCAGGTGTTATCCAAGGAATATTACCATTCAAAATTGCTGTTGTTTTGTGGAATGGAGTTCCTCACTAACAATAACCCCTAGCGTTATGTCAACTTATAAACATTAACCACACCACATCGTTCATATTCGTAATCTGCCTTAGCTTCACTACCCGGCTTACATTATTTAATTGACATGACACTAGCTGTCGACGATAAGATCATCGGTTTGTCTCTAAATTCTGATTTTAAAGACTTTCAAGATGCAATCCAATATTATACCGCTATTGAAAATAATATCAATACACTTGTAACCAGAAATCTCAGGGATTATAAGTATGCGGAAATAGCGGTACTAACTGCTGAGGATTTTTTGTTATCCTTATAATTTATTCAGATTGGAATCTATTGGACAAACAGCCCCTGAACGATCAAATGTCGAACTATTTATAGATGATCTAATTCGGCTGACATATTTACTGCAAACTACTTAAGTATTTTTTCCACCCATTTTTTTGTTTCATTTACCAACAATGACATAACATCATTTTTACCTGCCTTAAAAGAATGATCTGCTCCTTCTAGTTTTACCAAAGTTGCTTTTCGCAAAGATCCGCATACTGTTTTAATCAGTTCCCAGGCAGCCAGAGTATCTTTGCTGCCCTGCAAAAAAAGCATGGGTATTTTCAGCGCTTTTAGATGGTCGGCTCGCTCGGTGGAGGGCTTACCGGAAGGATGAAGTGGAAAACCATAGAAAATAATACCGTCAACGGAACTATCCGGATGACCTGCCAGGTACTGTGAGCTCATTCTTCCCCCGAAAGATTTTCCAGAAGCAAATAATGGCAGTTTGGGGTTTAATTCACGTGCCTTCGTAATAGCCGCTTCTATTGTCATGTGAGCCACTGCCGGAGAATCAGGCCTGCCCTTTTTGTGTTCCGCAAAGGGAAAATTAAACCGTAAGGTGGCAATGCCCACTTTTGAAAGAGAGTCGGCCAGCGTTTCCATAAACGAATGGTCCATACCTGCCCCTGCTCCATGTGCCAGCGTAAAGATGCACTTAGGTTTGTCAGGTACAATATATTTGGCTGAAACTATGCCTACCGAAGGGGAAACTTCTAATTTGAAGGATTGTGTAATCATGGTAGGATCAAAATTAAAATCATGTTCTCATATACTTTCTGACAAATTTGCAAACTTATTCATCAAGTTATCACCATCACTGCTTAAGTCTGCTTTAAGAGTTATAACGCATAAAAAATGCGCAATTAAATAATCAATATTGGTCAATCACATAAGTTTTCTCCACTGTCTAAGAGTTCGACATGCTGGAAGGGGTAAATGAAAAGCGCCTTGATAGCATAATTTCTCCGATGTTCTATTACCCGGTGATATAAGTCGGTGTCTGTTAATGGGCTTTTTCCAATGTCCGTATTCATTAATTAGACTATATCATATAAATGCCTGGATTGAGGGTCAGCCAGAATAAAATCTACACCGTTATGCACGAATTTTTCATGTAAAAGAGCGTACACCGAACTCAAGTTTAACTTCAACAGCCAACCAGGGATGGGGATCATACAATGATCTATACTTGATATACAGACTTTGTGGGTCTTTATCCGGTATTATCATTCATTTTTGGCAATAAGCTTCTTCAACAGCATCTCTTTATTAGTTCTTGAAATATAAATATGTGCATTATCGCTCATCACAAGATAGCCGCCATCGCCTTTCACATATTTTTCAATTTCATCGAGGTTGACTAAGAACGAACGGTGCACACGAAGAAATGAATGGTCGTCGAGCAATTCTTCGATCACTTTCAACGTGGACGATACTACAATTTTATTGCTGTTCTTCAGCACAAGGGTGGTATAATTATCGTTGGCTTCGCAACTGATAATAGACTTCACAGGGACCATTTGCAACCCTTCCATCGTGGGCAAGGCAATCTTATGGCTAGCAGCGGATGGATGTTTCATTTTATCCAGGATGATCTTCAACTGTTCGGGCAGCGGCGCTTCCCTGCGATTAATTACTTTTTGTACGGAATTCTGTAACTCTTCACGATCAAGCGGCTTCAGCAGGTAGTCAATAGCGCTGACCTTGATCGCCTTTAGTGCATACGCGTCATAGCTGGTGACAAAAATGAGATGAAAATTTACCGCAGGCAATTGTTCGAGCATTTCAAACCCGTTCATCTTCGGCATTTCCACGTCAAGAAATACCAGGTCAGGCTTCAATTGCGGTATTGCGGCAAGACCCTCCAGGCCATTGGTACAGGCTTTGAGTACCATTACCTCCGGGCAATATCTTTTCAACAAGGTTTCCAATGTTTTACAACAAAGGGGTTCATCGTCTATTATAATAGCATTAATCATCCGTTATTTTTTATGCCGCAACTTCATTAGCTTTTTGGTATGCGATCGTTAAAATTACTTTAGTTCCCGCGCTTACACCATTTTCACCTGCGAGATCCTCAATTTCAAAATTTACAGTTGCATTATTTTCTTCGCTGAATAATGACAGTCGTTGACGTGTAATTTGCAGACCTAGTGATTTTTCTTTTTTGGGTAATTTGCTCTTGAATGTCTCCGCCTGTTTTCTCCCTATTCCATTATCTGTAATCGTACACTCAAGGAGATATTCTTCCGCCCGAATGTTGACATTAATGTGCCCATGGCCTTCCTTATTCCTGAAGCCGTGCCAGATAGCATTTTCACAAAATGGCTGCAGGAGCATCGGAGGTATGGAAACCGTCCCCGCATCTGCGGCATTGTTGAATGTAATGCTGTAATCAAAAGCATTGTCAAAACGAAGTCGCTCCAGGTCAAGGTATAGTTCCAGCATCTTTAATTCATCTTCCAGCGGTATCATGGGTTCTTGCGCATTCAGGACCATTCTCATCAGGCGCGAGAACCGGGTAAGATAGTCAGACGCCTTGTCCTTATCATTTTCCATGATAAACCAGTTGATCGAACTAAGGCTGTTAAATATGAAATGGGGGTTCATTTGTGCCCGCAATGCCTGCATTTGCAGATCGGACGCCTCCCGTTTCAGTTCTACCTGTTTTTTTTCGTGCTGAAGCCCCTGCACAGTTAATGCATTTTCTAAACGCAGTCTTTCGTTTTTGCGTTTTAATGAGATGGCCCTGTAAACAAAAATTCCTGCCAGCAGGAACGCTGCCAGGAGAATGAAGAGGAAGTTTTTTTGCTGCGATTCCTGTTTGAGCTCTTCTGTTTTTAGTTTATTGTCCTTGTCCAATAGCGATAATTGTGTCTTTGTTTGTTGGGTTTTTGCATCCAGTTTTTGTTTATACAGCCTCAAAAAAAATTGTCTATTGTCGATGGAATCCTTGATCACATAATGTTTCATGAGGTATTCATAGGCGCTGTCGTTATTGTGCAGGTGATGATAGATGGAAGAAAGCACCTGGTAGCTTTTCATCATTAAAGGCCTGTCATTATGTGTTTCCATAACGGTCAGTCCTTTTTTTTCGTAAAGCAAAGCCGAATCAAAGTTGCCCTTCTTATTGTAGACATCCCCCATGAGGACCCATTCTCTGGCAATACCATATTTGTTGTTGAAGGGCTTAAACCATTCAATGTCCATTCGATGGATATTCAAAGCTGAATCATACTCCTTGTTGGCAAGGCAAATTTTTGCAAGTATGGCATAGCCCGAGGCTTTTGAGCCTCCCGCTGAAGCTTCGAAGTCAGGACCGTTTCTCCAGCGTTTCCAATAATGCAGGGCAGAATCGTATTGTTTCATTTCACAAAAAAGTCCTGCGATCTCGTTATCCATGTGCCAGCCGGGTCCTTTTTCCAGGGAATGCTTTTCTGCTTCTTTTAGGTAATTCATCGCAATATCATAATCACCTATTGAAGTGTACAAGCCCGCCATAGTTTCTAATGAAACGCCCACAAGAAATTGATGCCAGTTGACAAATTTTACATTTTCATTTTTCAGGTATTCAATACCTTTCTCCGCATATTCAAAAGCTCTTTCATAGTTTCCTTCACCGGCATAATCAGTAGCACCCCAGGTGTAGAAATTTGCGAGCGCTTCAGTATCTTTTGCCAATTGAAAATAGTATTCGGCTTTATTAGAGCCGTCCAGGGATTGTTCGACTGGTTCAAAAGGGGTTTGCAGTGTACCCAATGCGCTATAGGCCTTCCCTAAAATTTCATAATTTTTAGACTGTTCGCCTATAACAATAGCCTTCCTGATATTTTCTTCTCTGATAGTCCTGTCCTTAAGGGGCGCCTGGGAAATCGATTCAGGCGAGCCATGTTGGAACAAATTGATCAGGGCCATGGCAATCCCATCTTTGTAGCCAATTTTATTGGCCAGTTCGTAGGCTTTGCTTCCGTAAAATTTTATAGTGTCATATTTGCGGTGCATGAGCACGGTATCCCATCTGGCACCAATCAGTTCAGTCATCTCGCTGATCGAGTTCAAAAGGTCAACTTTTGCTTTGCCCTCTGCAGAAACCAGGGCTTTTTTCATGTTATTATACCTGATACTGTCTGTTTTGTCTTTGCCAAAGTCCTGGCAAATGCCAACTGAAATAAAGGAGGCAATTAATACAGTTGTCAATACGTATTTTATCATAATAATCCTGTGGCCTGGTTTGATTAAAGATCATTTAGTAAGATACAAAATTCAGCAGGCGTTCAGTGTTATAAAAGTAGAAGTAACTCAGGCAGGGTTTCTGTAGAATGAGTGAGGAAGTGCTCTGGCAGGGTAGAGCGATAAATGGAGTGAGTGAAAGGGGTTGAACGGAGGAGCCATTTTATTCCCTGTCCGGCAACAATTTTTTCAGTAAAAGCTCTTTTTTACTTCTCGACACGTCTATAGAAGATGCCCACTTTATATAGTAACAGATTGCTTTTTTATAATTGTCAATATTACCTTCTTCGTTAGGTAATTTATTATTTTGAACTTCTTTGGCAAGTGCGAGGGCCACGCTTGAATATTTAGTGAAAAGTGAATCCCTGACGGCCTTCGCAGAGGCAGAATCCCTGGAATTACTCTTGACTGAATAACTTAATTTAAGGTGGATTTCCTTTTTTCATTCACTGAATAAAAAGCATTGCACGAAGCCCATGAAATGAGAGACGCAAGTATTCATCTGTCAACGAATTGCTATCTGTTAATTCTTTGACGCCACTGCTGCTTTGGCTATGTTGCAGCATCCCTTTCATAATAGCATCTGCCCTTTTAAGGCTTATTACGCACAATAAAAAACGTTTTTAACCGTAATAGTGGCTGTTCGTAAAGTTTTTAAAGAGCCGGATTTTTACTATCGTAATAAACCCGGACATTTACTATTAAATTATTTGTGATGAAGAAAATTAAAGTGATGGTGGTTGAAGATCATAAATTGGTAAGGGAAATGTGGATTAAGTCGCTCATAGTAAACACTGACATAGAGGTGGTGGGTGAGAGTGGCATCTTTGATGAGGCTATTGAAATGATAAAAGACAAGAACCCGGACATTGTGCTGCTTGATATTAACCTGGGGCCAGCTTCGGGATTTGACGCTGTACCATTCATCCGCCAGTTTTCGCCCCTTACAAAGATCATAGCAGTTACCATGCATGCCCAGCCGACTTATTGCAAAAAAATGCTGGGCTTGGGGGCCATGGGATACGTAACTAAAAACTCATCCCAAAAAGAAATGTTCAAGGCGATTGAAGAAGTGATGCAGGGCAGAACATTTGTTTGTAATGAAATAAAAGACATTTTAGTAAAGCAGGAGATGGCCGATGAGCCTAATGGTATAAAAGAGCTAACATCTCGTGAAATAGAAATTATCAAATTTCTTAAAGAAGGTTTAACTTCTAAAGAGATCGCAACAAAATTTAATCGTTCCTTTAAAACAGTGGAAGTACACCGACATAATATTCTTAAAAAGCTGAAATTGAATAACACGGCTTCCCTCATCCAGCATATCTATTCAACAGAACCTTCTTTTTAATATTAACTTTCGAACATTTAGAGTAATTTATCCTGCATGCGGATGCCATTGTTGCCAAACAGAAAAAGTATTCAATAAGACTTGTGGCGCAGGCCAGGAAACTGGAAAATGGACAAGTCGCGGCGTTTGTATTACCGCAGTTTGTAGCGGAACCGGATCCGCCCTCCTTTGTCAGTGATGAATACAATGCTGTGCTGATGGAAAGTTCCTTTTCCGACAAACAATTTTTTTACAGCAAGGGCGGTGGCAGTTTCCCCACGGCTTCGGTTGTGTTAAGCGATTTACCGTTTGTTACCATAATAAGTACGAGTATAAAAAGCAAAAGTATCTCATCAAAAATCCGCTGAAATGGTGGTGGACTTCCACTCTTCGAGTTCCGCGGTCATTGCAGCCAGTTTTGCCGATGCGCGGTTATATGCGTCCCGTCCCAAATACAAGTGAATTGGGGGATGCTCCTTTTCAGCAAGTCCGATTAGTATTTCTGAAGCCTTTTCGGGGTCACCCGGCTGCTGGCCGTTATTTGCCAAATAGCGCTCCTGCGTATCTTTGACGGCCTGATAGCCATCAAGCTTACTCCCGGTGTAAGCCAGTGAGTTTTTGCTCAAAAAGCCGGTTCGGAAACCTGATGGCTCAACTACAGTAACCTTAATTTCAAATTCTTTGACATCAAGCGCGATCACTTCGGAAAAAGCGGCCACCGCGGCTTTGGTAGCTGAATAAACAGACCAACCTGGAGCACCCACAAAACCGGCCACCGAACCGATATTAATAATGTAACCCGATTTTTGCCTGCGCATTACCGGCAGTATACTCTTTACCACATCTATGATTGCGAATATGTTGACATTAAAAATATTCCGGATATCCTGCTCAGCTATTTCTTCTACAGTTCCCGCCATTCCGTAACCAGCGTTGTTAACTACCACATCGATCTGTCCGAA
>JAOQAL010000694.1 GCA_025963615.1 Chitinophagaceae bacterium
TTGGTCATGTTGTGTTCTGACAGGCATTCGTAAAAATAATTAACTTCTTCCTTCTAAGTCCCAGGGTCTGCCCTTGGATAATTCCGGATATTTTATCATCTGTATCTTAAGGGCAAGACCCCGGGCATACGCGAATGTTACGAAGTAAATAATATTGGGTAATTGGACATGTTGTGTTCTGACAGGCATTCGTAAAAATAATTAACTTCTCCCTTCTAAGTCCCAGGGTCTGCCCTTGGACAATTCCGGATATTTTATCATCTGTATCTTAAGGGCAAGACCCCGGGCATACGCGAATATTACGAATTAAATAATATTGGGTAATTGGTCATGTTGTGTTCTGACAGGCATTCGTAAAAATAATTAACTTCTTCCTTCTAAGTCCCAGGGTCTGCCCTTGGACAATTCTGGATATTTTATCATCTGTATCTTAAGGGCAAGACCCCGGGCATACGAGTTCTATGATTTTTATATAGTATTCCGTTGTTCTATTATCCATCTATATGTTCACCTATGTAGTTCCCCTCCCCTATTCAAAATTACAAGTCGATTTCTAAAAAACAACAGCAAGACCGCAAAATAAGAATTAGCGAAAATGCAATCCGAATTATTAAAAAAAGAAAACATATCATTTCTTTGTAAAGAAATGAAAATATGAATACATGGAATTCGCTTTATAAAGAGATTCAAATCACCCGGGTTATTGCAGAAACACATGAAGCAAAATCATTTGAATTTGTTGCAGCCGGTGACTGGAATCCAATATATGAAACGGGCCAGTTTATTACCCTGGTATTTAACAAAGGAAATAAAGAAGACCGCCGGTCTTATTCCTTCTCGTCAACACCGGCACTAAATGAACCCCTGCGGATTACGGTGAAGCGTATTGTCAATGGCGAGTATTCAAGACAGTTATTCAATCATGTCCATGTCGGTGATATACTAAACAGTTCAGGCATTTCTGGATTCTTCAGGCTGCCGCAGGATTATAAAAACGTAAAACAAATTTTCTTCCTGGCTGCAGGCAGCGGCATTACACCCGTTTACTCCCTGCTGAAAACCGTACTTCATAGTACCCCCCTGCCAGTGACGCTTGTCTACAGCAATCATTCTAAAAAAACCACTATTTTCTATAGAGAGTTATTACAATTACAGGAAAAATTTAAAGACCGTTTTAAAATTGAATTTCTATTCAGCCATAGTAATAGGGTGTATAAAAGCAGGCTGAGCAAGTGGGTGCTTACAGAATTATTGCAGCAATATCATATCCCTTTACAGGAAACATTATTTTATATGTGCGGACCTGTCGCCTATATGCTGATGGCAAGTATAACCCTCATAACAGCCGGCGTTCCCCAACATAATATAAAGAAAGAAATCTTCAGTACACAAAAACACAGCATTAAACCTTTACCCCCGGATACCGATGAACACCATGTTGAGTTGCATATCAACAACCAGGTTTACCAACTTCCCGTACAATATCCCGACACGATTTTATCAGCAGCTAAAAAACAAAATATTCATCTGCCTTATAGTTGTGAAGCGGGCAACTGCGGAAGCTGCGCCGCGACCTGTGTAAAAGGGAAAGTATGGATGGCTTATAATGAAGTATTGATGGATGATGAAATTGAAAAAGGTAAGGTGCTGACCTGCCAGGGGTATCCGATAGAAGGAGATGTGGTTATCCAATTCTGAAAGTAAAATTGTTTTTCGTATGCCTGGGGTCTTACCCAATCCCATTATTTAGCAAGCCAAGCCGCCTGCTTTTACGTGAGGCCGGGGTCTTCCCCTTATGACACATACATGATAAAAATCCAGAATTGTCCACGGGCAGACCCCGGGACTTAGAAAGAAGAAGTCAATTGTTTTGCGTATGCCTGGGGTTTTGCCCTTAAGACATATACATGATAAAAATCCAGAATTGTCCATGGGCACACCCCGGGACTTAGAAAGAAGAAGTCAATTGTTTTTGCGTATGCCTGCGGTCTTGCCCAACCCTATTATTCAGCAAGCCAAGCCGCCTATGCCACCCCTTTCATCAATTCCTTAATCTTTTTTTGATGCTGCTCACTCACCGGCCATACGGGCATGCGCACATGATGACCGCATAAACCCATTTCGCTTAGATAAGCTTTTACACCAGAGGGACTCCCTTCCGCAAAAAGTGATGCTATTATTTCTGTATAGCGGTAATGAAGTGCCTGGGCCTCCGCGAATTTACCAGCGAGACAAAGCCGGACCATGTCAGAAAAATCTTTTGGATAAGCATTCGCTACCACAGATATAACACCTTCAGCACCTAATGACATCATGGGTAACGTTAACGCATCATCCCCGCTGACAACCAAAAAATCAACCGGTTTGTATTTGAGCAATTCCATGATCAGGTCAAAATTGCCGGACGCCTCTTTGGTACCAAAAATATTTTTGCATTCGCCGGCAATGAGCAGTTGCGTTGTCGCTGTAACAGTCTGTCCTGTACGACTGGGCACATTATATAACATGAGGGGTAATGGTGTTGCCTGATCCAGCGCTTTATAGTGCTGGAATAACCCTTCCTGGTTGGGCCTGCTGTAATAAGGACTTACAGACAATATCGCATCATAACCGCTTAAATCAAAGGTTTTAAAATTACTGATCACTTCAGCCGTGTCGTTGCCACCGATACCTGCCATCAACGGAACCCTTTCCGCACTCACTTCTTTTACAAATGAAAGTATTTCTTGTTTTTCCACACCGTGAATCGTGGCGCTTTCGCCGGTAGTCCCCAAAACAACCAGGTATTCCACCTTATTATCAATCCAGAAGCTGATGAGTTTGCGATAACTATCCCAATCAATTTTTCCATCTGCATGAAAAGGGGTAACGACTGCAATACCAGTACCACGGAATTTTTCTCTCAAAGACATAGAAATATAAAATGTAGGATTTAAAATAGTAAATGTAAAAGTTTATCCATCGAAAAACTATATGCCGAATAGTGAACAGAAAGAAAAAGAGTGCGCCAGCGGCGGAAATAGAAGCTATATTTATTCAAAAGCCGGGTAGGTAAAAACTACGATCAACCCGAAACTTTAAATCACTCTACTTCTTCCCAGAAACCCATTTTGCTGAACTTCTCTATCCGGTTGGTTACCCTTTCTTCAGCCGGGATCAGTTTTAACTCCTTCAGCACCGGTATCAGGTAGGTCTTTAACAACTGTGCGGCTTCGATATAATCCCAATGCGCCCCACCTACTGGTTCAGCAATGATGCCATCTACCAAACCAAAACCAAGCATTTTTTCCGCGGTTAGCCGCAACTGTTCCGCGGCTACTTCCTTTTTCTCCCAACTACGCCATAAAATAGAACTACAGTTTTCCGGAGAGATAACCGTGTACCAACTATTTTCAAGCATAAAAACCCGGTCACCCACGCCGATACCCAATGCGCCGCCACTGGCACCTTCGCCTATTATCACACAGATAACAGGCACTTTCAGGCGGATCATTTCATATATATTACGGGCAATAGCCTCTCCCTGCCCTCGCTCTTCCGCTTCCATACCCGGAAAGGCGCCGGGTGTATCTATCAGGGTGATGATCGGTTTATTAAACTTTTCAGCCAGTCTCATCAATCGTAAAGCTTTTCGATAGCCTTCAGGATTAGCCATGCCAAAATTCCGCAACTGCCGCATTTTGGTATTGATACCTTTTTGCTGGCCAATGATCATCACCGTTTCACCGTCGAGAGAAGCAAAGCCACCGATCATTGCTTTATCGTCCTTCACATTGCGATCGCCGTATAATTCAATAAAATTGGTGGTCATTTTCTCAATATACTTCAAGGTATAAGGCCGGTCGGGATGACGGCTAAGTTGCACCCGCTGCCAGCTGGTAAGATTTTCGGTTATTTCTTTCCGGCGCTCAAGAATGGTACGCTCCAGCTTTTCAATGGTATCCCCCAGGTTCAATTTCGTTTTTTCCTGGCGATGTTGCATGTTGCCGATCTCGTCAATAAGATCTCTTATCGGCCTTTCAAAATCCAAAAACTGTCTGTTGGCATTGGATGGCATATGAATAAAAATGAGTGGCTAAATTAAGGATTAAATAATAACTAAATTTACCAGCCTGAAATAAGGCCGATTGAATAGTTTGGAAAAAGAAGGTTTGGAAAAACATTTGGCTGAAAAGAGCGACAAAGCTATCTTTGCCGTCCTGAAAAAATAGAACAAATAGCCCGGTACGGATCAGGTAATTGTGTACTGGACTTTGAAATAGTTGGATCGGTAGTTCAGTTGGTTAGAATGCCGCCCTGTCACGGCGGAGGTCGCGGGTTCGAGTCCCGTCCGGTCCGCGAATGTTGTACTCTAAAACCCACACCCAGTGTGGGTTTTATTATTTTAGGTTCATTTATTTTCGTTTACATATTCTAAAATGTCTCCCGGCTGGCAATTCAACACTTCACATATTGCTTCAAGTGTACTAAACCGAATGGCTTTTGCTTTTCCTGTTTTTAAGATAGAAAGGTTAGAAAGGGTCAAACCTACTTTTTCGGAAAGTTCATTTAGCGACATCTTTCGCTTTGCCATCATAACATCTAAGTTTACTATTATTGGCATAAGCTATACGGTTAAATCGTTTTCATTTTGAATTTCTATTCCTCTTTTTACAATCTGTACAATTACAAAAAGTATAACCGCCATAAAAAGCCATACATCAGCTCCTGCTATGTGCAACGATTGCAAATCGGCTGTTTTGATACTTTGTTTAGTTAGCCACGCGGAATATTTAAACCCAAACTGAGAGAACAAACCGATACCTAACGCCAAATAAGCTAGCTTTAAAATGAAATGCCTTAATTCCAAACTAAACGGCTGGGAAATATTCAGCTTTTTGTCAGCGAACAGTTTTACAATAAGGTAAAACATAATAGCCTTCAATACGGCTACAATAGTCATTGTCAGCGTAATGACAAAAAAATGTCCGTGGTCAAACTTGTAAAGGCTTGATAAATAATCTGCCCCTTCCCAAAAATTTTCAACACCAAGAGGGTTTATGAACAGTGTAATTAAAGTATTGACAGCAATGGCGCCAGCTTCAATACATAAGCCAATAAAAATTATCCACGAAAGTATTTGCAATACTTTTAAAATCTGATTGGTTGTGATTTTAATTTCCATGATTAGTTACCTGTTTAAAAATGATAACTCAAATATAGGTAAATATTTATTGATAAACAATAAATTTATTCTGATAAACGAAAAATGATTGTCGCATCCTAAAAATCAGGAAGATAACATTGTCAGAGATCTTGTGAAGTCTATTAAGGGTATTAATGTCGTAAACTGTCAATCGTTACGAGAGGGGCCGGAAGCCTGACCGCTAACGCATAAACATACACACCCCAAATCACTATTCATAATGTAAAGCCATCCAAACCGGACTGATTTACGCACGTTATTAACAATACACCCGACTTGCCCAACACAGAATCCGTACTATCAACACAAAAAATGTCTCTCAAAATCAAGGTTTCCCCAAGTCAGTGATGCCTTTTTTTTCTCGCATTCAGCCATGCGATGAAAAGGATATGAAAGAAAATTGCCTGTTTTAGCAGTTGATTATGGAGTATTGCAGTTAATAGTTGCGTTTATTCACCGAAAAAAGAAATTTATTTTATACTTTGAATTCGGCAGGAATTACAATCACAGATTCCTTCCGGCCTCCACGTAAAATACCAAGACTAACTTTCTTACCTATTACCTCATCTGTTAAATACTTGTGCAGATTGTCAACGGTACTGATTGGTTTTCCATCAAACTCGACAATGATATCACCAATTTTCAGTTGTCGGTTATAAATATCGGTATCGGCAAGAATTTCAAAAACATAAACTCCAGTTGTTGACTTTAGCTGGTTAGCGTGTATCATTCGTTGAGTGAGATTAACAGGCTGTGCAGCTATACCAAGTTGAGCTCTTTTCACTTTTCCGTGCATGATCAGTTGCCCGGCTATATACGCCGCAAGGTTGGAGGAGACTGCAAAACATAAACCCTGGGCTGATGATATCACGGCGGTATTAACGCCAATAACTTGTCCGGAAGAATTGAGCAAAGGGCCTCCACTATTACCCGGATTGAGCGCCGCGTCTGTTTGAATGATGTCGTCGATCAATCTTCCATTATTTGCCCGAAGGCTACGGCCAAGAGCGCTTACAACTCCGGTGGTTACAGTATGCTGTAGTCCCATCGGGTTGCCAATGGCGATGGCAATCTGCCCAGGCTCAAGTGCTGCGGAGTCTGCGAATTGAAGAGGTTTGAGACTGCCTTCATATACTTTGAGGACAGCGATATCCGTAGAGGGGTCGGCACCGACTATCTCAGCTTTGATCTCAAACCCGTCACTAAATGCCACTTTAACGAGGGCAGCATTTTCTATCACATGGTTATTGGTTACCAGGAGGCCGTCACTGGAGATAACAAAGCCGGAACCTGATCCAGGGTTTTCTACCATTTTTTTGGTGACAGGATGCACGCTCTTCTTTATAACTTTTACATGGCCGACTGCCGGGGATACCTGTCTTACCACACCAGTCACGGTATTAGAATAAGCATCCAGCAAGGCATGGTCTGTGGAAACAAATTGAAAATTAGTTGAATAGTCCATGTCGTCTGTCCACAAGTTTCAGCCCAGAGTGAGGAGGCGGTAAAAATGACAGAAAGAAGCTGGTTTAGCCAATGTCGCCCTGCAAAAATGGAAAGAAATCCTTTCCGGAAAGGACAAAACAACTGGAAATCAGCCGGGTAACTTTTTTATTCTTAAAATACTAATAAATTTAGTAAACTTGCTGAAAACAAAGTCGCGTATGCTGCTGTCGAAAGCTGATATTATTGCTCAACTACAAAAGTCTATTCTTCCTTTGCAGGGATTTAAATACTCAGCACAAAATACTTCAGTAGGACTCGGACTAATAGAAAAAGCTTTCCCTAATTATTCATTTCCACTTGGGGCCATCCACGAGTTTATTTGCGCGGATACAGAAAGTGCAGCAGCGACCGATGGATTTATTGCTGGTGTATTATCATCATTAATGCATAAGAGTGGTGTATCGCTGTGGATTAGTTCATCCCAAAAAATCTTTGCACCTTCTCTTAAATGTTTCGGCATTCAGCCTGATAAAATAATTTTTGTGAATGTTCAAAACCAAAAAGATGTATTGTGGTGCGTTGAAGAAGCTTTAAAATGTGAGGGCATTGCTGCTGTTATCGGTGAGATGAATGATTTAAACTTTACCGTGTCAAGACGATTTCAGTTAGCTGTCGAACAAAGCCGGGTAACTGGTTTTATTATTCGCAATAATCCACGACAGCTTAATACAACAGCCAGTATTGCTCGCTGGCAAATCACTTCTTTATCAAGTATCTCGCATGATGATATGCCTGGTATAAGTTTTCCCCGATGGAATGTAGAATTATTAAAAGTACGGAACGGCAAACCAGGAAGCTGGGAAATAGAATGGTCAGGAAGAAAATTTATACATATCACCCATATTGTTCCATTACCGCGTGAACAACAAAGAAAAACGGGATAACATGAGTAAACGGTTTGTGATGCTATGGTTCCGTTATCTGAGAACGGATTGGTTTACCCGTCGGCAGTCAAGACTTCGTGATATACCTTTTGTCTTGTCCTCTCCTGATCACGGAAGAATGATGGTTACTGCGGCCAATACCATTGCACAATCACACCATATTAATGTTGGAATGGTAGTAGCGGACGCCAGAGCTATTATACCTTCTCTCGAAATCCTGGATGACAGACCGGAACTTTCTGATAAATTATTGAAAGGGCTTGCTGAGTGGTGTATTCGTTATACTCCTTTTGTTGCCATCGATCCGGCGGACGGGCTGATACTTGATGCAACAGGATGTGCTCATCTTTGGGGCAGTGAAAAATTATATCTGGAAGACATTGTCTCCAGGTTAAAATCCTTAGGTTACAATGTCCGCGCGGCAATGGCAGACACAATGGGTACTGCGTGGGCCATTGCCCATTATGGAAAGCAAAATTTTATTGTTGAATGCAATCAACAATCCACAGCATTACTATCATTGCCTCCTGAATGTCTTCGCCTGGAATATGAATCCGTCGGGAGGTTACATACATTAGGGCTTTCAAAAGTTGGGAACATTATCGGTATGCAGCGCTCCGCACTCCGGCGACGTTTCGGCGGGCATATTCTTCAAAGGTTGGACCAGGCATTAGGCAATAAGGATGAAATTATTCAACCGGTACAACCCATCGAACCATACCAGGAAAGATTGCCTTCACTTGAACCTATCGTAACAGCAACAGGGATCGGGATCGCATTAGAAAAACTATTAGAGATAGTATGTACCCGTCTTCAACAGGAACAAAAAGGTTTAAGAGTAGCGATCTTTAAATGCTACCGGGTAGATGGAAGGATGGAAAAAATTGAAATCGGGACCAATCGTCCTTCTTATAACCGGCATCATCTTTTCAAATTATTTGAGCTTAAGATTGAAACCATTGAACCTGATCTGGGAATAGATCTTTTTATTTTGGAAGCGCAGAAGGTAGAACCGGTTTCTCCTATTCAGGAAAAGTTATGGCAAACAACAGATGGTCTTGAAAATCTTCATCTATCGGAGTTGCTGGATCGCTTTTCAGGAAAGTATGGTGCCAAATCCATTCACCGGTTTTTACCTGCTGAACATTACTGGCCCGAACGATCCTTTAAACAAGCGTTATCTATTGATGAAAAATTATCTTCCGAATGGAAAGATGACAGGCCAAGACCTGTGCAACTGCTGCCAATTCCTGAGCGTATTGAAGTAATGGCGCCGGTACCAGATTACCCTCCAATGAATTTCCGGTATAAAGGAAAACTGCATAAGGTGACTAAGGCGGACGGACCTGAAAGAATAGAACAAGAATGGTGGTTACAAAAAGGACAACATAGGGATTACTATTATGTAGAAGATGAAGAAGGTAAAAGATATTGGCTCTTCCGGTCAGGGCATTATTCAGACAAATTTTATCAGTGGTTCATTCATGGCTTTTTTGCCTGAAAAATTGTGTGTATGGGTTATGTAGAATTACAAGTGACGACTAATTTTAGTTTTTTGCGTGGCGCGTCTCATGCGGAAGAATTAGTTGAACAGGCAGCCGCTTATGGGTATAAGACTATAGCTATTACAGATCGAAACACCTTTGCAGGTATTGTAAGAGCCCATGTTGCGGCGCAGAAACATAATATCCGGTTAATCCCTGCTTGTCGTATTGATTTACTGGATGGCCCGGGTCTTCTTGCTTATCCAACCAATCGCAGCGCCTATTCACTTTTATGCAATCTACTAAGCAAAGGCAATCTTCGTGCTGAGAAAGGGAAATGCTTTTTGTATAAAGCAGATGTTTATGAGTACTCAAAGGATATGAAATTTATTGTAATTCCTCCAAATGTACTGAATGAGGTATTTGATTTTGATGATTCGTTTAAAGAAGCCTTACGGGAATATAAAAACTTCTTTGGTCATAACTTTTATATAGCAGCATCGAGATATTATCATGGTGATGACGCGAAATATCTTTATCGCATTGATCAGCTATCCCGGGAGTTGAATATTCCTGTTGTAGCAACAAACGATGTGCATTATCATCATCCATCCAGGAGGGAACTGCAAGATATAGTAACATGTATAAGAGAAAAATGCACGATTTATAATGCGGGATTTCGTTTGCATCAAAATGCAGAAAGGCATTTGAAGCCGGAAAAAGAAATGCAGCGCTTGTTCAGGCAATATCCAGGCGCAATTAAAAATGCAGAAGAAATCGCTAACGCTTGTACTTTTTCACTTAACGAATTAAAATATGAATACCCTGAAGAAATTACCAGCGAGGGCAGAACTCCTCAGGAAGAACTTACTCACCTGGTCATTCAGGGCGCGCAAGAGATTTTTGGAGAAGATGTTCCTGAAAAAACGATCGCTGCTATCAATCATGAACTGTCGTTCATCGGGCAAATGAACTATGCATCTTATTTCCTCACGGTTTATGATGTAGTGAGATTTGCCAGAAGCAAAAACATTTTATGCCAGGGACGGGGATCTGCTGCTAACTCCACTGTTTGTTTTTGCCTCGGTATTACCTCAGTTAATCCAAGCAAGTTTGATTTATTATTTGAAAGATTTCTTTCTGCTGCCCGCAATGAACCTCCTGATATTGACGTTGACTTTGAACATGAGCGGCGGGAAGAGGTAATACAATACATCTATAATAAATATGGACGTGATCGATCAGCAATTGTTGCTACGGTTACTCAGCAACATCAAAAAGGAGCAATAAGGGATGTTGCAAAAGTAATGGGTCTTTCTATTGATACTATTAACCGGTTGTCGTCCGCGGTCGGGTCAATTGGCGAATTTCCTGAAGAGGCGTTTGAAGATAAACGGTTTCTTGAACAAGGATTCAATAGTACTGATAAGCATTTACAAAAAGTGCTTGAGCTCACCAGGCAGTTTATTGGCTTTCCGAGACAATTGGGTCAGCATACAGGCGGATTTGTTATTACGAGAGGAAAGCTTATTGATTTATGTCCTGTGCTCAATGCCCGTATGGCAGAAAGAACAAACATTGAATGGAATAAAGATGATATTGATGCACTCGGTCTTCTTAAAGTAGATGTGCTTGCACTGGGAATGCTTACCTGTATACGGAAAGCATTTGATTTGGCAAGGCAACATTATGGTCTTGAACTAACGCTTGCCAATATTCCGCAAGATGACCCGGCAGTATACGAAATGATTTGTCATGCGGATACAATAGGTGTGTTCCAAATTGAAAGTCGCGCTCAACAATCCATGTTACCAAGATTACGACCTCGGACGTTTTACGATTTGGTCATTGAAGTTGCTATTGTTCGACCTGGGCCAATTCAGGGTGATATGGTACACCCTTATCTGCGACGACGTAATGGTGAAGAGCCAGTAGAATATCCGTCAAAGGAATTAGAAGATATTTTAGGAAGAACATTGGGTATTCCGCTTTTCCAGGAACAGGCGATGAAGATCGCTATCGTCGCTGCAGGTTTTACTCCTGCAGAGGCGGATGCGCTTCGCCGAAGCATGGCAACATTCAAAGCACAGGGCTTGGTCAAACAGTTTCAGGAAAAGTTAATCAATGGAATGTTGGCGAATGGGTATAAACTCGAATATGCTCAGCGTGTTTTTAAACAGTTAGAAGGTTTCGGTAGTTATGGTTTTCCTGAAAGTCACGCAGCAAGTTTTGCATTGCTGGTCTATGTGTCTTCATGGCTGAAATGGTATTATCCGGATGTTTTTGGGACAGCCATATTGAATAGCCTGCCCATGGGATTTTATCAACCTGCCCAACTTGTGAGAGATGCAAAAAAACATGCTGTGGAAGTACGGCCGGTTGATATTAATTTTTCCAATTGGGATAATACGCTGGAAGAAAAAGCGGGTAAATATTTCGCGCTTCGCCTTGGTTTCCGGCATGTGAAAGGTTTGCGTGAAGAAGATATGAATTTGCTTGTGGCGAAGCGAAAAGAATTGTATGCAAGTATTAATGCGTTACGTGATATAGGACTATCGGAGGCTGCGCTGGAGAGGTTAGCGAATGCAGATGCTTTCAGATCCATTGATCTTGACCGGCGACAGGCTTTATGGGAAGCGACTACGAAAGATCGTTCTATTGGAATTTTCGAAGGTCAGGTACCATCAGATGCCATTAAGGAAGATGTATCGCTTCCAGTGATGACTGAACCCGAACACGTGGTCCATGATTATAAAACTTTATCGCTTTCTTTAAAAGCTCATCCCGTAAGTTTTATTCGGGAAAAACTTCGTGCATTACATATTTTATCTACTGAAGAATTGAAAACGGCAAAAAACGGTCAGCCAGTTAAAGTTGCAGGGCTTGTACTAGTAAGACAAAGACCTGGGACTGCAAAGGGTATTTGTTTTATGACTATTGAAGATGAATATGGAGATGCTAACCTGGTTGTTTTTGAAAACTTATTCGGGAAGTATCGCAGAGAGATACTGGAATCAAAATTAATTATGGTAGAAGGACATCTTCAGGTAGAAGGAGAAGTTATTCATGTAATCGTGAACGGCTGTTATAATTTTTCGAAGTTGTTACGACACCTGGCACCAGCTAATGAAGTAGACCCGCCATTGCTGACTTTATCCCGTAGTGATCAACAACCTGCTGAAGCGTTTGAAGCAACGGTTGCAGATACTCGCAAAAATGATGAGATAATTTTCCCGGAGGCCAGAAATTTTAGATAAGTATTTTATCCTTGTTTTACTGGTCTCTCCGGTCTTCATCGATATAATACATAGAATATTCATTTTTATCATAGCGATGAGAAAGTGCCGCGAACCTGTTATTCAGCAGTCGATTAATCAACGTGTCCGGTAATTCCAACCGCTTAAGCAGAAAGCCCCTTTACCAACTGGCGTAAAAGGTCATTCGCATAGTGTAACTGATTCGGAGTCCAGATTTCCTTGGACGTCTCGGAATAATGCGTATAATAATTCCGGGAATCCTTCATCAACTTACCAGTTTCTTGTGATTGGAAAAATTCTTGGAGAAGAATTCGACGCTGTCCATGTATTTAAACAGGTGGTAATAGCGCATAATGAATGTCATAACATGGTATCCTTATTCTGTCTTTCTATATATAAATTATCGGAAATTTTCCGATAATTTATATAAAAATATACATATTCGCGCAACTGATGATCGATAAGATCGACCAGGTATCCATAGATGATATCAAAGAAGACATCGTGCGTTTCATACCCGACGACAAGCCGCTTGAAATTTGGTCGCGTGATTATTTCAAGGAGTTGGCCAAGCGCATTCGCTTCCTTGACAAGTAAAAACTTCTTCACAGCATGGAGGATATTAAAAGCAAATACGCTGAAATAATCAGTGCGACACAATTTCGCAGTTCAAATTATGAAGGGATAGATTATAAAAGTTCATTTGCTATCATTGGGAAATTGCTAATTTTTTTCTTGGTGAAGATGAAATTCGATCTATTAGGGAAATTCTCAGCGAAAGGAAAATAAATGACCCCATGCATCCCGCTATTGACGAGCCTGTTTATATTTTTTCATTTGACCATGATAAAGCTGAAGGGCTTTATCCTGTTTCCCATGAGTTAAGAAGTGCTAAACTCACGGGGAGCAATCTTTAGAGCCACTTCCCTACAAACTGGATAAAGGCATCCTTATATTGATTGCCGACAGTAATATTCCTTTTGCCGATCTGTAGCGAGTTTTTGGTCATCGAGGTGATCTTATCCAATGCCACGATGTATGAACGATGTACCCGCATAAACCTCCTGGAAGAAAGTTTTTCTTCCAGGGCCTTCAGGCTGGTGAGAGATAATACACCCTTTTCGACGTTCTTTAGGTGTACTTTAATGTAATCTTTCAATCCTTCGATATACAAAATATCATCCAACGCTATCCGCACCAACTGATATTCCACCTTCAGAAATAAATACTGATCATCCGCATACTCCGATTCAACCGCAACCGTAGGAAGTGCGGGACGGTTAATGAGCTCGTAATACGAGTGAGCCTTGGTGGCTGTTCGTAAAAATTCCTCGTAGTTAAAGGGTTTTAGCAGGTAATCCAGCGCATCTACTTTATAACCTTCGAGCCCAAACTGTTCGAATGCCGTGGTAAAAATAATACGCGGTGTTTCCGGACCTTTACCGATAACCCGTGCCAGTTCAATCCCGTTCAGGTCGGGCATCTGGATATCAAGATATATCAGGTCGATCTTCTGCGAATGTATCACCTTAAGTGCTTCTACTGCACTCGGGTACCGGCCCACAAGGTTAAAAAATGGGGTTTGTTCAATAAACTTGCAAACGAGACCGAGGGCAAGGGGCTCGTCATCAACAGCTATACAATTGAGTGTCATGACAGGTCGAGAACTAAATGAACAGTATATTCGCTGGTGGCATTCCGATCGCTGATATCCAGTTTGTACATGCCTGGATAAAGCAGATCGAGCCGGCGGCGGGTATTTACCAGGCCAATGCCGCTATAGCCATCCAAGCTAACACTATTATCCTTCATTATCGAATTATTTACTGTCAAATCCAGCACTTTATCTTTTTGAAAAATGATAATATTTATATAGCTCTGCTGCGTCGCACTAACGCCATGCTTAAAGGCATTTTCTACAAAGGGCAGGAAGATCATCGGCGCCAACGGCATATCCTTCACGTTGGTGGGTATATCGATATTTATCTTCACCACATCGGTCAGGCGTAACTTCATCAGGCTGATATAATTTTTCACGAAGGCAATCTCCTGGCTCAGCATGGTATCTCCCTTCTGGGTATCGTAGAGCAGGTAGCGCATCATCTTCGATAACTGGTGGATGGCTTCACCGGCTATTTTGGGATCTACCGCGGTGAGCACGTAGATATTATTTAAGGTGTTAAAAAAGAAATGCGGATTGATCTGTGCCTTGAGTAGTGAAAGCTCTGTCGTTATCTTATCTTTTTCCAACTCTTTGCGCTCCTGGTTATCCCTCTGCCACTTTTGTACGGCCGTGATGGTGGTGCTGATACCCACCACCAACCCGCTGATGATGATGGTAAACAAGTCACCCAGTCTAAAGTGATAACCGGTCCCCCGTTTTGGCGGATGCGGGTGCCTCAATAGCTCCATTGCGGGAGGCTGGCTACGCTTATAAAATTCGGCATCATTGAATTGATAGGGGGAAAGCACATTGTCCACCCACCTGTTCATGAATGCTATTGCTGCTACAATACTGATAATTATTACAATATACAAGGCTGCATGATTCTTCAACAGAAACCTGGGAACAAGCAAGAATGAGTTCAAATAAAAGGCTGTTACCAGTAAGCTTAGCGTTACGGTTTGCTTTATCCAGTATTGATAAGGGATATCAGCATCTGAGAAAAAAAGTTGACGGTAAAAATACAGGCCGAAAACCGCCCAAACCATTACATGTATTATTACACTGTTCAGCTTGCTGTATAAACTTTGTCCTTGCACTTGTCTAAATCAATTTGTGTTTAGCTAACATGAATGGAATAAACCGGTACAATATTACACCACGGGCAGGGGGTTGCAAATTGCAACCTGCAGGCGGCCTGTTTTCACCGACGAACAGCCAACAAGGCTCTATAAAGACAAGTCTAGGCTGTTCATCTACCGATAGGGTCAGTTTATAGGATAAAACCACGACTTCGTATACACTTTATCGCTCCCTCTATTGCATTTTACGCCGTGAAAATAATGTGATTGCTTTGCTTCGGGATACTTGATAAACCATGAGAGGTAAACTTGTTTCTTATGATTAGAGTATTATCAGCAATAAAGATTTGGCTAACTATCTACACCGGCAGTTTCTACTGAAAGTTTGAGGATGGATGGTCAATTTCTTTCAACGTATAATATTAAATTATTAAAAGGCAGGAACTTCTTTTCATCAGGCAATGCAGATTCTTCTGCCGTGCTTATTAATGAAACTGCTGCAAAAGAGCTTGGCATAACGGATGCCCTGGGTCAGCTCTCCAGCCCCTTTCTTGCCTTTGTTAGCTATCATATTTTAGTTGGCTCATAATTGGCTCAAGGAAAAATCCGAAGCAATCTTTTTCAAAATATTATTTAAACCAAAGTCCTGTATGACTGCAAATGAGTATGAATTAAAAATCAAAGCTTACATCGAGTACGCTGCATTATTGTCATTTTTTGCATAATGCAAATTGTTCTTTCAAGCTTCCCACTCGTATATGCTCCATCTCTGGCAACAGATCTTCCATCTCTGTTATTGTTTTTATTTAAAATTATAGGCGAAATTCATTAGGTCAAATTTATACTATTGGGATTTTTAAACTTTTTCTAGCTTTTTATTATTATTTGACTATCAATATGTTATAAAATAATTACAAAATATCGTACATATAAATGTGTAACTGACCATTAATTCGTACATAAAAATGTAGTTTTATACATTAATTCATCCATAATTATGTGTCATGGAAAGACAGGAAATGAGTTATCTCAAAAAATGGAAGCAATCTGCAAACCGGAAGCCTTTGATTATTAGGGGCGCCAGGCAAGTTGGTAAAACCTGGCTGATGAAGGAATTTGGCAAGAAAGAGTATCAAAAATATGCGTATATAAACTTTGAAAACAATGCTGCGCTAAAAACGCTGTTCACAGATGACTTTAATATCAAACGTATTCTTACCGCAATCCAGATAGAAACTGGTGTAACAATCGAGCCCGATAATACCCTGATTATTTTAGATGAAATTCAGGAAGCGAAAGGCGCGCTGACCTCCTTGAAATATTTCCATGAAAATGCTCCTGAATATCATATAGTATCAGGCGGTTCTTTATTAGGAGTAGCCCTCAACAACCATACATCCTTTCCTGTCGGAAAAGTAGATTTTATGGATCTCTATCCCTTTACTTTTATTGAATTTCTCGAAGCAATCAATGAAAAGCCAGTCGCTGATTTATTAAAGGCGCCCGACTGGGAACTGATCAAAACTTTCAAGTCAAGATATATTGAACGGCTCAAACAGTATTACTATGTAGGCGGAATGCCTGAAGCTGTTCTATCTTTTTCTCAGGATTCAGATTTTAATGAAGTAAGAAGGATTCAAAAACGTATCCTGACAGCCTACGAACAGGATTTTTCCAAACACGCCCCCAATGATATTGTACCCCGAATTAGAATGCTCTGGAATTCAATTCCGGCACAATTGGCAAAAGAGAACCGGAAGTTCATTTATGGTCATATAAGGCAAGGTGCGAGAGCAAAAGATTATGAACTGGCTATATCGTGGCTGACCGACTGCGGATTGATTCATAAAGTGAACAACATAACAAAACCCGGTATTCCTTTAAAAGCCTATGAAGAATTTAATGTGTTCAAGTTATTTCTCGTTGATGTCGGCTTACTTTCAGCTATGACCGATTTAGATGCAAAGACATTACTTGAAGGCAATAAAGTATTCGAAGAATTCAAAGGTTCCTTGACTGAGCAATATGTATTTCAGCAACTATTTGTGGAAAAAGATGCCGGCATATACTATTGGTCGCCTGATACCCGTGCTGAGTTAGATTTCCTGATTCAATTTTCTGGCCAGGTAATTCCTCTTGAAGTCAAAGCAGAGGAAAATCTTCACGCTAAAAGCCTTAAAGTTTACAGCCAAAAATATGAACCAAAAATAGCAGTCAGGACTTCGATGTCTGATTACCGGAAAGAAGAGTGGATGACGAATGTACCTTTGTATGCAATAAGCACATTATTCCAACTATCGTAACCTGATTTTGAGTAGCCTGGTATTTGATAAATTTCCGACTATCTATTTCAATGGAATGGATATCACTTTATAGTATTTCTACATAGCCGTCCGTTCCATTCACCCGGATTCTCTGTCCGTCCTTGATCAGCTTGGTAGCATGCTCCACTCCGACAACTGCTGCTAAGCCATATTCACGTGCGATAACGGCTCCATGGGTCATCAGTCCCCCAACTTCGGTGACAAGACCTTTTATGGATACAAACAATGGTGTCCAGCTAGGGTCAGTAAATGAGGTGACTAATATATCTCCATCTTCCAGATCAGCATCTTCCATGTTTAAGATGACACGTGCCCGTCCCTCTATAACGCCGGAAGAAACAGGTAGACCTACCATCGCTTCGGCCGGGAGATTTTCTCGTTTGTACTCACCCGCAATGATTTCACCGTCAGACGTGATAACACGTGGGGGAGTTAATTTCTCATATAATTTGAACTCGTTTTTTCGTTTGCTGATGATCTGGTAATCCAACTTATTTGTGCCGCGGGCATGCAGCACGACTTCGCGAAGTTCTTCAAAACTGAGGTGGTAAATATCTTCCTTTTCATGAATAACGTTGGCTTGTACGAGTTGTCCGGCTTCTTTCAGTAAAGCTTTCTTATAAACGAAGTAGCGATTAACAATGCCGTATTTTGGATATTCACGATAATGAATACAAATTACATCCTTCTATAAATATGCTTAAAATTGATTTTGGGGCTAAGTTTGAGCCGGGTATCTTAATAGAAAGAGAGGTATTCATTCGTACATTCTACCTTCTCGTTTTTGGGAAGAAATTGAGTTATAATTTTTTGTAAAAAACTATACGGGCCGTCCGGTCCGCTGGATTTATTGGTGTTGTTAGACTAAAAACTCCCGGTGTTCGGAAGCTGACTAACTAAATTCTCTTTATCCTGTCACCCGCCCCGACAAAACTTGCTCCCATTCTTCCCAAATCTTCTCTCAGGTGCTATCTTAATATACCTGAAGAAGCCTTTCAGGCTTGTACGACTGCTAATTTTCGTGATCAATTCTACAGCCCCCCAGCTAAAAATTCATTTGTACAAAATGACCTGCGACCAGAATGTGAAGTGGCCCATTGATATTGGGTCTTTATTTCTTCGATCTCTTTATTGCCCTTCTTGTAATGGAAGCTTTTTGGATATAATCGACCCTGCTATATTTTTTCAAGGCTTTCTGAGTCTTATGATCACTTATCGACACGATTAAGTTAGAGGACCTTTGTCGCATTCACTATAACTGTCGTTGCATAACGTTTTACAAGGAGCTGATTTTCATCCTTGCCGTGAATGCGACAAGCGCTTCAGGATATTCTACATAATCGCTAACACTCCACTCATCTACTACCCTATTTTTATTATCAGCCACATTCAAAAACAGCGTGGTATCAAATTGAATCTCCGCTCATTTTAACTCAAAAAACATGGTTATGAAAAAAATAAACAGGAAAGTATTCCTAAGTGCAGGGATCATAATTTTATTTGCCTCCTGCCAGAAAACTATTTCACCTTCGCCCGCAGCAGACAATGAACTTTTATCAACGGCTAAAAAAATTGTAAGTCCGGAAACTGCCACAGCCCGCCAGGGTGCAGTCGAATACAATACCTTTTATGGACCTGCCGTACAAATGGGTGAAGGGCATGCCCGCAGTTGGGCAAATATTTCGCATGACGATAAAATGCTGGCGGTAGGAATTGAAATGACCAGCGGCGCATTAGTTGGGCTTCCCGAAGACCCGGAAGATTTTGCCGCCAGTACCTTTGTTTTGCCATTACATCAAAAAACAAAAGCGCTTACCGCATTTGATCATATCGTGATAAACTGGAACATTCATGGCCATGAACCCGATCATGTATTTGATATTACTCATTTTGATTTTCATTTTTACAAAATTTCCCTGGCAGACCGGTTAGCAATACCTCCCTACGAAATAGCTCCCGCAATGTTTGACGCTGATCCCCCGGTTGCTTATTTGCCGTCATTGTACCTCCATATTCCGGGCGGTGTTCCCCAAATGGGTGCCCATTGGATAGACCTCCTTGCGCCGGAGGTAACCGGTGGCGTATTTACACACACTTTTATTTACGGAAGCTATAATGGCCATGTCACATTTTTAGAACCCATGGCAACATTAGCAACCTTTGAAAGCGGAAATACAATACATCAGGATTTCCGGCAACCACAATCTTTTTCGCCAACAGGTAAATATTATCCTTCCAGGTATAATATCTGGAAAGATAATTCCAACGACAACCATTATCTGAGTTTGGATCAGATGGTATGGAGATAATAGCATTTTATTGCTGAAAACTCTTTTAAAGCATTCAATTATTATAAACCTTATCCCCTATACATGAAGCAAACTATTTAATATGCTGGCTCCTGCGACAGCAAAGGCGCATTGGTAAGAATGCAACAAAACAATTTGTTTCGCGGAAATAATCTCCTGAATGATGACATGAAAAAAATAGCCGCAGGCACTTACCAGGTCATTGCATACTGGGACAATGGACAGATGCAAATGGTTGTGAAGATTGTGAAGCGGTAGCGCAATAAGTAGCTGTTGCACAGGTCATGACTTTATAATTCAATCCTATAGATGGCATCAGATAGAACAAGATAGTATTTACGAATTGATATGGGAGAGATTGAAGCAATACCCGGGGAGAGTAAAAAAAATTTTTTTTATCATTGATCTTTTATAAATAATTACAACATCATTTTTGTTTCTTCAACAATCCCTGCACCTGTAGCCATTCACCAAACCGGTCTATCCAGGTATCGGAAGGTTGATTCATTTTGTTCATTCCAAATCCATGGCCACCTTTCGAATAAATATGTAGCTCTGCTGAATGACCCGCAGTAAGCCATTTGCTATAGAGATTTATACTCATGGGTACAAGATGGTATTCATCATCAGTCGCGGCTGCTATAAATATTGGTGGTGCATCATTCGGAACGTCGGTTGATAAAGAAGGTGGCACATACGCATAAACCGGCGCAGCAAAGTCAGGACGGTTCTCCTTTGTATAATCCAAGATACCGGCGGCAGCGAGCGTACCGCCTGCAGAAAAACCCATGATGCCTATTCTATCCGGGTCAATGGCAAATTCAGTTGCATGTTTGCGAACATAGGCAATGGCCTGCTTGCCATCTGCCATAGCAAATCCTACAACCGGCGTGACAAGCCTTCGTAAAGCCGCTGTGTCTTTCCCTCTTTCCGCCTTCTCCTTCATCGGATGATCTGTTATACTATGCACAAGCCTGTATTTAAGTACAAAAGCAGAGACTCCTTTTTTATTCAGCCATTTTGCAACATCAACACCTTCTGTTTTGATATGTAAATAACAAAAAGAACCACCGGGACAGATGATAACAGAAGTTCCATTTGCGATAGCAGGATCAGCAGGAAAAAAAGTTAATGTAGGTTCGGTTACATTAAACGCCAGTGGGTCGCCCGGTATAGCTGTGCTATCGACCTGCTCATGCCATTTCCACGCTTCAGAACCAGTAGCCGGGCCAGACCAGATAGTGAATACTTTTTGTGTATTGCCCACACCGGTGAT
>JAOQAL010000746.1 GCA_025963615.1 Chitinophagaceae bacterium
GGGATTTGCGGGTATTTTTAAAGTTCCATCATCCCATGAAATCCAGTTCAGGTCATTGCTTATCCGAAAATTGTAGAATGAAACGAGCCACCACCGTATACCTGATTCTATTACTATTTTCATTACCCGGATTCTCCCAATTCCGGGTATATTCCAATGAATTTTTAAATATTGGCGCTGGTGCACGAGGCCTTTCCATGGGTAGTGCCCAGGTAGCTTCAGTAAGTGATGGAACAGCGGGTTACTGGAACCCTGCTGGTTTAGTTTCAGTAAAAGATCATCCACAAATAAACCTGATGCACTCGGAGTATTTTGCCGGCATAGGCAAATATGATTTTGCCAGTGTGGCATTTCCTTCCGCTAATAATAAAAGAACGATCGGTGTTACGGCTTTACGTTTTGCAGTGGATGATATCATGAATACCTTATTTCTGGTGGAACCCGATGGGTCACTGAATTATAATAATATCCAGTCTTTTTCATCTGCTGATTATGCTTTCCTTCTTTCATTTGCACAAAAGCTGAAAGAAAGCGAGAATAAAAATGTTCATTTCGGAGTGAACGCTAAAATCATTCACCGCAATGTCGGGACTTTTGCGAAAGCCTGGGGTTTTGGATTAGATGCAGGGGTTCAGATCATTCAAAATAAATGGCGCTTCGGAATTGTTGCCAGGGACCTCACGACTACATTTAATGCATGGTCATTCAGTTTTACAGATAGGGAGAAAGAAATTTTATACCTGACAAAGAATGAGATCCCCGTAAAATCAACTGAGTCAACCGCACCCCGGTTGATATTGGGTGTTGCAAGAGAATTTCAACTTACAAAAAAAATCGGCTTGCTCGCTGAAGCGAATGTCGATGTTACGTTTGATGGCAGACGGAATACCATCATCAGTAGTAATCCCGTCAGCGTCGACCCTAAAATAGGGTTCGAATTAAACATCAGTAAAGTATTTTTCCTGCGTGCGGGGATTAACAATTTTCAAAGAGGATTAGCAGATGGCGATACACTGAACCAGAAAAAAGTATGGATATACCAACCCAGTGCCGGCGCTGGTTTTAAGATCTCGACTGTTACCGTTGATTACGCTTTTGCGAATCTCGCTAACCAGTCGAATCCATTATTTACACATGTGTTTTCACTGCGCCTGGATTTGACAGGTGATAAAAAAAAGAAAAAGAAAAAGTAGTCTGTACCACCAAAACTTTCATTCATGAAACGATTTTTACTTGTGTTGTTAATTGCCTTGAGCTTTTATACAGAGGCACAGGTGTATAATAACGAGTGGATTGATTATAGTAAGTCTTATTATAAGTTCAAAGTTGGACAAACAGGTTTATACCGTATTTCTCAAGCGGTACTGGCCGGTGCCGGTTTGGACGCTGTTCCTGCTGAACAGTTTCAATTATGGAGAAATGGCGTGCAGGTGCCTGTATTTACTTCTATCCCTTCAGGGCCATTCGGTGTATCAGATTATATAGAATTCTGGGGTGAAAGAAACGATGGAAAACCGGACAATGCGTTATACCGGAATCCCGATTACCAGTTAAATGATAAATACAGTCTGCAGACAGATACCGCCGCTTTCTTTTTAACGGTAAATCCTGCGGGAGGTAATTTTCATCTTGAGACGACTCCGAATAATGTACCACCCGCCAATACGGTAACTCCGGAACCTTATTTCATGCATACGGTTGGCAATTATTACAGGACAGCAATAAATCCAGGTTATGCCGCTTCGGTAGGCGAATATGTATATTCTGCATCTTATGATATGGGAGAGGGTTGGGCATCGAGCAATATAACCCCCGCAGCTAATACAACATTACCTTTTAACAATCTGCATCTTTATACAGCAGGGCCTGATGCACGGATCAAAGTAAATGTATCAGGCAATGCCATCAATCCCCGAACTATACGGGTAAAGATTAATGGAGACTCCCTGATCGGCAGGGAAATGGATTATTTTGATTATGCTAAAATTGACCAATCCGTCGCTCTTACAGAACTAACTGAAAACACTTCTATAGAAATAAAAAGCCTTTGCAATGTCCCTAGTGACAGGTTTGTAATTCATAAAATTGAATTGATTTACCCAAGACAGTTTGATTTTGGCGGCGCCAATAATTTCCTGTTTTCCATGTCTGCCAATGATGCCGGAAATTATTTGGAAATAGCCAACTTTACTTATGGCTCGGTAGCGCCGGTCCTGTATGACCTTACCAATGGGAAAAGTTATGTAGCCGATATCAGCAATCCATCACTGGTTAAAATAGCCCTTCAACCATCTGCTACTGACCGTCAATTATTGCTGGTGAGTGAAGATGCCTCAGCAATCCTGTCCGTTTCAGGTCTCCAGACCCGCAACTTTGTTAATTATGCTTTACCTGCAAACCAGGGGGATTATCTTATTATCAGCCATCGCAATTTGTATACAAGTTCTGATGGAACCAATTATGTAGATGCGTACCGTGATTACAGGAGTTCCCCTGTAGGTGGCAGTTTTACTGCGAGAGTTTACGATGTGGATGAATTGGTTGATCAGTTTGGATCCGGAATCAAAAAACATCCTTTATCCATCCGTAATTTCTTACGCTGGGCACGGGCCACTTACTCCTTGCCGGTCAAAGATGTCTTTTTGATAGGCCATGGCCTCAATTATCAGCAGTATAGAAGCAATGAAAGTAATCTGGCCGCTGAAGGGTTAAACCTCGTTCCGACTTTTGGCCAGCCAGCCTCCGATGTCCTTTTGTCCTGCACAAACGATAATCCTATCCCGCAAACTCCTATTGGAAGACTTTCTGCAATAAACGGTAATGAGGTTGCGAACTATTTACAAAAAGTTAAAGAATATGAATCGGCTCAGGCTCTTTCTTCCCCATTATCACAGGATAAAGCATGGATGAAAAATGTGGTCCATGTAGTGGGCAGCAGTGATGAGCAGTTAGGCGCGGTGCTTAAAGATTATATGAACAAATATAATTCGATCATTGCAGATAGTTTGTATGGGGGCAAGGTATATACTTTTAATAAATCGTCTACAAATCCTGTTGAACAGCTTGGCACGACATTATTGCCATCCTTATTCCACGAAGGAATAAGCCTTTTACTTTATTTTGGTCATTCCTCTGCCAATACACTGGCGTTTAATCTGGATGATCCTAAAAAGTATAATAATCCCGGAAAGTATCCTGTAATGATCATGCTGGGTTGCAATGCCGGTAACTTTTTTAATTACAATGTAGGAAGATTTATTACGCAGAACACCATTTCAGAGAATTTTTTATTAAGCCCTAACAGAGGCTCAATCGCTTTTTTTGCGAGTACACATCTTGGTATTGTGCATTACCTGGATATTTATAACACCCGGACCTATAATGCTATTAGCAATACCATGTATGGGAAAACGTTCGGAGAGCAGATTGTAGAATCAATCAGGCAAACTTATAATCTTACTACTGTAGATGACTACTATGCCCGGTTTCATGTGGAAGAACTCACTCTCCATGGCGATCCGTCAATTAAGGTTAACGCACAGCCTAAACCTGACTTTGTTATCGAAGATCAGTTTATTCGAATTGTGCCTTCATTTGTTTCGGTTTCAAAAGCAAGCTTCCGGGTTAATGCAAAATTTTTGAATATTGGGAAAGTGGTAAATAATAAAATTGTCGTAGAAGTTAAAAGGCAATATCCGAACTCCACCAGCGAAATTGTGTACCGGGACACTATTCCCGCGCCGCATTATGCCGATTCAATTTCTATCAACATCCCTATTATTGCAACCAGGGATAAGGGATTAAATAAGATAACTGTAACAATCGATGCAGATAATGCGGTGGATGAATTGTATGAAACCAATAACTCGTTTACGAAGGACTTAATCATTTATGATGATGATTTGAGCCCCATTTATCCTTATAAATATGCCATTATTAATAAAAAGAATATCACGTTTGCTGCATCTACCGCGGACCCTTTTGCGCCATTTACCAACTACAGCATGGAAATTGACACGACAGAATTATTTAATTCTTCTGCAAAAGTTACGCAAACAGTCAGTTCCAAAGGTGGCCTTATTGAATTCAAACCGGGGGTCTCATTCTCAGATAGCACGGTTTATTACTGGCGGGTGGCGCCAGTCCCTTCTTCTGGAGAAGCTAAGTGGAGTAATTCTTCATTCATATACCTTGCAAACAGCGATTTAGGCTTTAACCAATCTCACTATTTTCAGCACTTAGGCTCAACGCCCAGTAAATTAATGCTGGATTCTCTTACCCGTATGTGGAAATATGATTCGGTTATAAATACTGTATTTTCAAAAAATGGTGTCTATCCAACCGCAGGGGGATACGACGCGGATTATTTTGTCTCACTTAATGATGCTGCGGGTATTGCCGGTGGTTGCTTCTATAATGAGCTCATCGTAAACGTAATTAATCCGGTTACTTTTAAACCTTGGGTAAATAACTATAGTGGGGCAACCGGTTTGTATAACAGTTTGAAATCCGTTTGTGCCGGAGGCCGAATTAATAATTTTGAATATCTACTGTCTTCGAGTACGGAGCGGAAAAAAATAATGGATTTTCTGGATATTATTCCTGATGGATATTTTGTCCTGATTCGAAGTAATTCTAATCCCAGCGACGCCGGGAATACTTTTTCAAGCGTTTGGAAAACAGATGAAACTGTTTTTGGCACCGGCAATACGCTTTACCACCGGTTATACAACCAGGGTTTTTTAGATATAGACTCCTTTAATCGGGCCCGCTCGCTTGCATTTTTGTATAAGAAGAACCGCCAAACGACCTTTGCCGCTCAGAGCGTGCTTTCAAATGGCATTTATGATAAACTCACTATTCAGGGTAATTGTCCGACTCCCGATACGCTTGGCTATATTGTTTCACCGGTCTTCGGACCGGCTAAAGCCTGGAAGCAACTGAAATGGCGGGGAACGATAGCTCCCGATATTACCGACGGAGATATGCCAACTGTTGATGTGGTCGGTGTAAGATCCGATAATTCCGAGTCAGTAATCTACAGCAAACTTGGAACAGGTCAGCAGGATTATGATATTTCGGGTATTGACCCTGTAGAATTTCCTTATGTAAAACTAAGCATGAGAAACGTGGATTCAATTAACTACTCCCCCTATCAATTGCAGTATTGGCGGCTTACTTATGACCCGGTTCCGGAAGGAGCCATAGCTCCGAATATTTATTTCCAGATGAAGGACACAATTGATGTTGGTGAGCCATTGGATTTTAAAGTAGCATTTAAAAACATAAGTGATGCAGCTTTTGACAGCCTGAAAATAAAAATGACGATAACCAGCCAGAGCAATGTAACTACCGTTTTGCCAGTTCCGCGACACAGACAGTTGGTAGCCGGCGATACACTCCATATAAAATATGATGTTAGCAGTGCTTCCCTTGAGGGAATTAATACACTCTATGTAGAAGCTAATCCCGACAATGATCAACAGGAACAATATCATTTTAACAATTTCGCATTCCGCGAGTTTTATGTAAAGCCGGATAGTCTGAATCCCCTGATGGACGTAACCTTTGACGGCGTTCATATTTTAAACCATGATATCATTTCAGCAAAACCGGTCGTTGTTATAAAGTTGAAGGATGAAGCAAAATGGATGATACTTGATGACACCTCACTGGTTTCATTGGAGGTACGGTATCCCGATGGTACATTGCACACATTTGCGTTTAACAGCGATACGTTGCGTTTTATTCCCGCGGGAATGGCTCCAAATCCTGATAATACAGCTACTGTTAATTTTTCGCCCGCATTTAATCAGGATGGCGAGTATGAGCTAATTGTTTCAGGAAAAGATAAAAGCAATAACGTATCTGGCAAAATCCAATACCGCGTTTCATTCCAGATAATAAATAAGCCGATGATTTCAAACATGCTGAATTACCCTAACCCTTTTACAACCTCTACAGCATTTGTGTTTACAGTTACCGGTAGCGAAGTACCTCAGAATATCCGGATCCAGATTTTAACTATTACGGGCAAAATAGTCAGGGACATAACCAAGCAGGAGCTGGGATCGTTGCACATTGGCCGCAATATCACAGAATTTAAATGGGATGGTACGGACCAATATGGGCAGAAACTGGCTAATGGAATTTATTTATATCGTGTAATTACAAACCTCAACGGCAAATCGCTTGATAAGTACAAAGCTACTGATGATAATACAGACAAATACTTCAATAAAGGGTATGGTAAAATGTACCTGATGCGATAAAAAAATTCTCTTGAAAAAATAAGGTTGCCTCAACGGGCAGCCTTATTTTTTTATCCGGAACCCCCCTTCGAATGACGGGCCCCGGAGAACGACACTATCGCACTTTATTCTTGTACAGGGAACAGGACTATTCCCGCAAGCCTCATTATGAAGAGGAAAATTGATTGTTATTCCATTACAGTTAACCTCCTGGTAAGGAATTAGCGAAATACCGGCGGGCTGAAGAATGTTTTTAATACTGAAATAATTATAGAAACGGTAGGAGGAATAGATAAGCAAAACGGTGCTAGTCAAAAGCAGGCTTGCACAAATCAATTGCTTATTTACTATTTTTTTATTGCCCCCAGGGCCAATCAGCAAATAAGACACGATCGCAATAAATGGGATTAAAAACCCAAAACCAAAACGGGGATCAGGAGCTTTGATGAACCAAAATAAAATTCCGGAAGCCAGGAAGACCAAAGCGCCAATAAGTTGATTATTCCTTTTAATAAATATTCTTTTGTGGAATAGTATCAGGAGAAAGACTGAAGCGGGTATACCCGATAATATCAATTTATCAGCCAGGGAACGGAGATTCCACCAAACAGGCAACCATTCTATCATGTTCATTTGATAATCGTGCGAACGTAGATCAAGGCTAAACGGTACATTAGCCCTCGCATAAGAAGTTATATATTCCTGATTGATTATTAAGAAATCTTTGCGCACCTCCCAGTCAAAATTGAATAAATCAGGAAAAGGCGATGGAAACAGGAGGTACCCGGAACTAATGACATTTCGGAATAAAAGAGGTACAATAACCAGTAAGCCAATAGCAATGGAGATAAATATTTTTAAATGAATTTTATTCTGATCAAGTTTATAGTAATAAAAAAGAGCAAATAAAATTACCGGCAAAGTCTGTAGTTTGATTGTTGCAGAAAAAAAACCGAGAAATATAATCAGCAAATATATAAGGCCCTGTTTTTGATAGTTGATAAAAAGATAAAAAATAAGCCACAGGTATAAAGCCGCTATAAAGTCAGGGCTTCCTGAGGTAGCAAACAATCTTACCTGG
>JAOQAL010000753.1 GCA_025963615.1 Chitinophagaceae bacterium
TCAAACCGCGGCGGAAAACAATGCCGTTGTATTGAATTATTTTCCGGTGACCGGCTTGATGAATGTGAATGATAAAATCACCGGCGTTAGCGTAACGAACAGTTTATCCGGAAAAAAATATGAAGTAAAAAGCAAAATAGTGATTAATGCCACCGGTGTTTTTACCGATGCGGTACTGAATATGGATAATGGGGAGCATGAAAACATTATCTCCCCAAGCCAGGGCATCCACCTGGTGCTTGACAAAGAATTCTTACCCGGGGAGAGCGCCATCATGATCCCACATACCGATGATGGCCGTGTATTATTCGCGGTTCCCTGGCATAACCGGATCATACTGGGTACTACGGATTCACCCGTATCGCAACCATCGGCGGAACCGGTGGCGATGAAAGATGAAATTGATTTTTTACTAAAACATATCGGACGCTATCTTACCAAAGATCCGCAATTGAGCGATGTGAAAAGTATTTTCGCTGGGTTGAGGCCGTTAGTAAAAAGCAATGGCAAAACCACCGCAGCTCTTTCGAGGGACCATCTGATCACCGTGAGCAATTCAGGTTTAATTACCATCACGGGCGGTAAATGGACCACGTACCGCCATATGGCCGAAGATGTAATTGATATTGCCATCGCCAGCGGCGGACTTGCCGATATAGCCTGCAAAACAAAAGAACTTGCCATCCATGGCGCTGCCATCGTTGATTTCAAATCCGAAATGTATTATTTCGGAAGCGATAAACCCCTGGTTCAGGCGTTGGCGAAAAAAGATGCCTCCTTAAAAGAAAAAATACATCCTTCCCTTCCCTATATAAAAGCGGAAATTGTATGGGCTGTCCGTCACGAGATGTGCATGACCGTAGAGGATGCTCTGAGCCGGAGAACCAGAGCTATATTATTGGATGCCAAAGCGGCAATAGAATCTGCCCCGGTAGTAGCAGCCATTATGGCAAAAGAAATGAATAAGGACGCCGCCTGGGAAAAAGACCAGGTGGCTGAATTTAATATGATTGCAAAAAACTATCTTCCATCATAATTTCCATTCCCGGAAACTAACGACCGGGATCAACCTCAAAAAACTGATTGCTATGTCCCCATTCATTGGCGAATTTACCGGTACTGCATTACTTATCATACTCGGCGATGGCGTTGTAGCCAACGTGGTACTCGACAGAACAAAAGGAAATAACAGTGGATTCATTGTAATCGCATTTGGCTGGGCCATTGCCGTATTCACGGGTGTGTATGCCTCTATTGCCCTTGGTGGCAGTGGCCACCTGAACCCGGCTGTTACAATTGCTTTGGCGGGAATTAATAAATTTGATCCGTCGTTAATTATTACCTACCTCACGGCACAGTTTGCGGGTGCTATTGTCGGGGCCATCATGGTTTGGCTGGCTTATAAAAGTCATTTTGATAACACCAAAGACGGGGACGCCAAGCTGGCTGTATTTTGCACCGGCCCGGCTATAAAAAGTCCGGTCAATAACATCATTACCGAAATTATTGGAACCTTTGTTTTGGTTTTTGGGGCCTTGTTAATGTCAAAACCAGAACAAAGCCTGGGCACGCTGGATGCTTTACCTGTTGCGTTATTAGTGTTGGGAATTGGCGTATCATTAGGCGGTCCGACAGGGTATGCCATCAATCCCGCAAGAGATCTAGGGCCGCGGATCGCACATTTTATTCTGCCCATTCCCAATAAAAGAAACAGCGATTGGAGCTATGCCTGGATACCGGTAGCCGGCCCCATCCTCGGCGGATTATTGGCAGCATTTCTTTTTAAATTCATTTAAAATTCTGAATAATGAAAAAAACCCTGCTTGCTGTCTGCATTATTCTATTAGCTGTCTTGACCAGTTATAGTCAGACAGCTGAAGATAAATTAAAACAATCGGGGATTGTATTACCTGTCCCTCAAAAGCCGGTAGCTAATTATGTCAATGCAGTCCGGGTAGGAAACCTGGTCTATCTAGCCGGTAAAGGTCCCTCTAAACCTGACGGCACCAATATTACCGGTAAAGTTGGGAAAGAACTGACCGTACAACAAGGATATGAAGCGGCCCGGTTAACAGGTATTAACCAACTGGCCGTATTAAAAGCAGAACTTGGCTCGTTGAATAAGATAAAGCGGATCGTAAAAGTATTAGGCATGGTAAACTGTGCGGAAGGTTTCGTCGATCAGCCTAAAGTAATCAACGGCTTTTCTGACCTGATGGTGGAAATATTTGGTGAAAATGGAAAACACGCGAGATCGGCGGTAGGAATGTATGCTTTGCCAATGAATATAGCAGTGGAAGTAGAAATGATTGTGGAGATTTATCCTGATTAAGGTTCAGGCCGTTCGCAATGTTCTGGCCCTGCCCAAAGCACTATCAAATAGAATCAATGGCCTGTAAAATAGTTTTGCAGGCTTTTTTTATTTCCTCATCTGAGATCGTAAGCGGAGGGGAGATGCGTAAACAATTTGATGCGAACAGAAACCAATCGGTAAGCACCCCATTGGTTATGCATTCATCAATTACCTTTTTATTGGTTTCGAAAGAATCAAACTCCACCGCCAGCCACAAACCGAAAGAACGGACCGCTTTAATTTTTGAACTGCGTCCGGCTGCGCCTTTTGGCGCATGAACTAGCCATGATTTAAATAGATCTTCTTTCCGTTTTATATCATCGATCATTTCTTGATCCAGCAATGCCTGCAAAGCGGCCATACCGGCGGCACAGCAAACAGGATGACCTCCAAATGTTGTGATATGCCCCAGCACCGGGTTATCCGTTAAAGTTCCCATCAATTTTTGATCTGCTATAAAAGCACCCAGCGGCATGCCACCGCCCAATGCTTTGCCTGCTAGCAGAATATCCGGAACGATATCGAAATGTTCAAAGCCCCAGAGTTTGCCGGTCCGGCCAAAACCCGTTTGTATTTCATCCAGTATCAAAATGGTTCCTGTGTCAGTACATTGTTTACGCAAGGTCTGCATCCATTCTTTAGATGGTGCTATGATACCTGCTTCGCCCTGCACGGTTTCAGCAATCACGCAGCAGGTTTGCTCATTGATAAAACTCAGCGCAGTAGCATCCCCATATTCCAGATGAAGTATATCGGGCAGCAATGGTCGAAATGCATTGCGCCAATATTCGCTGCCCATGATACTCAACGCGCCTTGCGTGGATCCGTGGTAAGAATTATTAAATGAAATGATCTGCGAACGGCTGGTGACCCGCTTGGACAGTTTCATGGCGCCTTCCACCGCTTCAGCTCCTGAATTGGTAAAATAAACCGAGTTAAGCGATGGAGGCAGATGATCCGTTAATAGTTTGGCATATTGTACCTGCGGCGTTTCAATAAATTCACCGTATACCATAATATGCAGGTAGGCCTCGAGTTGCTTCTGTATCGCCTCAATTACTTTTGGGTGACGGTGACCGGTATTGGCTACGCTAATGCCGCCGATCAGATCGAGATATTCTTTGCCTTCCTTATCAAATAATAAACAACCTTCCGCCTTCACAATTTCCAATGCCAATGGCGCCGGAGATGTCTGAGCAATATGCTTTAAAAAAAGTTCCCGCTGGTTCATGAATAACAAATATCGGCTAAAGCAATTTATTTAAACGCAAACCTGCCTGCGTGCCGTCGCCAAAGGATCTGGCTTTTTGAAACTGTCTGATAGGGAACACAAAGGGTGCGCAAAGACGCAAAGAATTTATCTAATTTGCAGTTTCATTTTGATGAATAAAGAGCATACACCTGAGGGTGCGACGCCCGAACGATGCTATGAAAGACTAAAGCTTATAACCAAAAACAATAAACTATAAACTTTTCTATGCCTGTAATACTTCCGGTTGAAGATAAATACCCGCAATTTGGAAACAATTGTTTCATTGCACCGAATGCTACCATTGTTGGAGATGTAATAATGGGCGACGATTGCTCTGCCTGGTTTAACAGTGTGGTGCGGGGAGATGTAAATTTTATCCGTATCGGCAATAAAGTGAATATCCAGGATGGGGCCTGTATTCATTGTACCTATCAGCGGTTCGGAACTACGATTGGCAACAATGTATCAATAGGCCATCATGCTATAGTGCATGGATGCACCCTGCATGATAATGTGCTTATTGGTATGGGCGCCATTGTGATGGACAACGCGGTCGTGCATAGCAATACCATTATTGCCGCGGGTGCCGTAGTGCTCGAAAATACTATCTGTGAGGCGGGCAGTATTTATGCCGGTGTGCCTGCAAAAAAAGTGAAAGATATTTCGCAGGAACTGATACATGGGGAGATTAACCGCATCGCCAATAACTATATCAAGTATGCCGGTTGGTTCCGGAACCAGCCGCCGCCTGAAGACGCCAAAAGCTAAATGATTGATTGTGACCGTAGCTTTTACCAGAAATAAAGAAAAACTACGCAGCCAGTATATTTACTATGGCAAGGGAAATTTTTTCTAATTAAATTCGTATTACACAAGAAATACTACTACTATGAAAAACATTCGATTCTTATTTATGATACTGGGCTTGATGATGATTTTATCATCCTGTAAAGCCTGGAATAGTGTATTCGGACCCAAATATGGTTGCCCCACCAATGGCAAAAATATCGGAGCCGAAAAATTGGCAAGTGGCGACCCGGCAGCGGAAAAAGCGGCAAGAAAAGCAAAAAAATTCAAGAGTTAATATACCCATCGCGCAGCGATTCCTATTTAATCCCGGTCTCTATTATAAACACACAAACCGTTACTATGAGCCTTACTTTACGTACCAATTTAGGATGCACAGAAGTTGTTATTGATGATGATGGCGGACTGAAACGCTTTTACCAGATAGCCGAAATTCTCAGCAATGATTTCAAAATAAACTTTACCCGCAAGGAAGATGATTTCGATACGATTGACTGGGAATTCAGGTTCCGCAGTCACAATATGACTCTCCATTATAACATCTACAATGGTGTTTCCATTTTCCCGACCAAAACAAGAGATGCACTGAACAAAGACAATAAAGCCGTGGTAGATCTTGCCAATGTACTGGAAGGAAGAATGTTTTCGATCGACCTGCAGCGGAATATTGCATAGAGGCTGGATGCTGGGTGCCAGATACTGGATGCTGGATGCAGCCATGTGCATTTGGTTAAGTTAATAGCAAATCCAATTATTCCAGAAGCTTTACTACTCTCGTCATTTTGCCTTCTGCATTTATGCCTTCCAGAACAATACATAATTTTCTACTAATGTCATTGTTGTAAAATTCTATTGTGGTATGCTGGTTATATTTATCAGTAAGTATAAACGGGTTCCAATATAAAGAAGGCCGGTAATCACCTTCCTCACGTACTTTTGAGTCATTGTAGTTGGGTTGTATAAATTCTTTAAATTTAGTATACCCACTTAACAATGCCGACTCAAGTCCTTCTCCATTTTGCTTTTCTTGAATAGGAGAATAACCCTTTTTCGAATACAAAGCAATTACACCTGAAAAACCATTTAGCATAGAACCTAAAAAAGGGGGTCTGAATGCTTTTACATAAGCAATGCTAGTTACATCAATACCGCTAACGGAGCTTAAACTTATCGGCACTTCGTCTAATAATAAAGCTGGCTGAGAGGGTATACCGTTACTATCTGGAAACCAGACCGGGATAGGTTCTGGGGATGGTCGAATATATTCAACTTTTAAACCTGGAATTTTTGTTTGTAAATAAGCAAATATATCTCGATAACCACTGGCATTGATATCCCCTTCCACATCCACTGTGTAATTATTGTCCTCCCCCGAGTAGAGGCCGCTTGTATAGTAATCATCTAATATTTGTTTTCTTGTTTTTACTTTTGCATGCACCACAACCTCTTTCAATGTTTCGGAGGCTCTCATTTTTACGAAGTTTTCCTGTTCAGAAAAAAAAGAGCCGACTTGTTTTTCCGGATTCCCAATACTCTCATCTTTTAAAAAACTCAATACCGCACCACTTGCTATTTGTTGAGTTAAAAAAAATTGTTTTCTTACATCATCGGCCAATAAACCGTTTTCAAACTTCACAGTGCCCATTTTATTTATGCTTCTTTTTCCGCTCAAACTGTAAAACAGTTGTGCCGTGTCATCATAAAAAATGGGTTTCTGTTCAAAGCTGCCATCGGCCTGTATAGGTATAACAAGCATTGATTTGGTGCTGTCCTTCGTGTTCAGTATAACATTCAGCAATAAGGGGTCTTTTGATTTAAGCAGTTTTTTGACGGTTAGGTGGCCCTTAATTTTCAGATAATCTGTTTCCGCGGGATACTGGATGACCGGTAATAATCCTTTGGTAATTTTGTCCCAATCAAAACGCCGATGCCCCTGGGTCAGCATCAGAAGGTCAAGATGTGATGCCAAAACACTGTTGGTTTTACCCGCTTGTGGCTGACCTTGTTGTATGCTTGTATCATATTTTATATCTTTTGAAAAATAATAGCCCGGGTTGTTTACCTTACCTTTTATTTCATTGCTGAGTAAAAAGTCGGAGAAAATCGTAGGTCCTTCCAAATCAGTTACGCCTGCCTCTGTAACAGCAACGGACATATTGGTAAGCAGTGTATCTGGCACGCTTATCTTAATTTCATTCTTCCCCTTTTTTGAAAGATCCTTTTTGGTTACCGTTATTTCCGGGTAAAAAGAATGATTTTGATTATCTACAAAAATAATGCGCTCGGCCACGGGTGTCCAATCTGCGTTGAACAACGTGAACTGAACAATGCCGGTGGGCAAATCATCCAAAGCTATTTCTGAATTTATAACCAGCTTGGAGGACAGATTAATATCCAGTTTGTAGCGCAGAGTAAGGTTTCTATGTATTAGCAGGTGCATGGTTTTAAATTCCCTGCCTGCATTTACAGTCCGTTCAACAGAGAACAACGCTTTTTTATTGGCAGGCGAGACCCGTAAACAGGCGCCTGACTGTTTTTGGGCCATTATCTCTGCAATACCCACTTTGCCGCGGGTATCCTCCCATTCAAAAAAATAATTTTGTCCCGGCTCTGTTAAAAGTGAAAAAATGCCCATGCCATCATGCAGGGTCGCAACCGAATCAAGCAATTGACCTTTACTGTTTTTTATGAACCCTTTTACCTCAACAGGATAGCCCAACGGGTCAACCGCTTTAAAAGCAAACCGGTTGATTAAGCCTGCGACTGCAAAACCGCCTTCGGGATATAATTGGACCGGGGTGGAAGAAGAAGACTTCGACATATTATTATCGAAACCCTCTTTTTTTATAGCTCGTTGCCAGATAGCAATACTGCGGCTATAAATAAATGCAGTATCAAAGTTGAGCATCCATTTGGTATAGGCCTTTAAATAGATGACTTTACCTTCATAATTCTGCGGAACCGAAAAAGATCCTTTTGCACTTGATAATAACAAGGGTGCTTCGGTTTGTTGTACTATTTTTCCCGCTTCATCGTACCAGTCCACGTAAAAATTCTTACTTAGGCTGGAAAGATCATGATCTTCTAATAAATACGCCTTATAGTAAATAGTTTCTCCTTTGTTATATACTGAACGATCAAACTGAAGATGTACTTTTTCAGGCACAAAATGTTCGGCGTAGTTTCTCATTGCAGCATCTATTTGCTGCGCGGCAAGGTTATTAGAAATGCTTAGCAAAAAAAGGACGGCGAATTGCAAAACCTTTGCCATATTATCCCTGGATTATAAAATAACCAGTCTTTCAAATAGCTCAGCGCTGGTTAAATAGTGAAAAAAAATACCTGCTATATTCAGTTATATTATAAATGCTGTATTAAAAATATCAGTATCCATGCCTTGGCAATAAATAACGTCACTTCATCAGTAAGGTTATTCAATATTTTTTTTCTTCTATTGACTCTAGTATATTATAATAACTTACGTATCTGTCTTCAGCAATTTCTTCTTTAGCAACAGCATCTTTAATTGCACAGCCTGGTTCATTGATGTGAAGGCAATTATTAAACTGACAATCATTTAACCGATCACGCATCTCCGGAAAATAATGCGAGAGTTCCTGTTTCGAAATATCCACCAGCCCAAATTCCCGCATACCGGGTGTATCAATAATTTTTCCGCCCCCTTCTAAATCAAACATTTCGGCGAATGTAGTAGTATGTAACCCTTTTCCACTCCAGCCGCTTACATCCTGCGTCTTGATATTTAATTCAGGCATCAGTACATTCAATAGCGAAGATTTCCCCACCCCGCTATGCCCGCTGATCAATGTAATTCTATTTGTCAGCAATCCTTTTACTTCGTCAATGCCGGTATTTTCTTTTAAACTGGTTAAAATAATCTTATACCCGATTTTCTCATACATTTGTTTCCAGGCTTCAAACTTTTCCTGTTCTTTCTTTTTATAGATATCGGCTTTATTAAAAATAATGACCGCTGGCACATGATACATTTCACAGGCAACTAAAAAGCGGTCGATAAATCCTTCTGACGTGCGGGGGTCCTTTAACGTGGCTACCATTACTGACTGATCGATATTGGCCGCTATAATATGGTGTTGGAATCTGCCGCGGGGCGATTGGCGGTTAATATAATTCTTCCGGTCATGGATTGTATTGATAACAACGGAACCCTCGGTTTCATTTTCCATTTCAATCTCCACCTGGTCTCCAACTGCCAGGGGATTGGTGTTGCGGCTATCATCCATTTTAAAGACACCTTTAAGGCGGGCATTAAACAGTTTGCCTGATTCATCTTTTACGATGTACCAACTACCGGTTGACCTGTAAACAGTTGCTTTCATTAAACGCTAAGTTACGCGAATGGATGACGCTAATATTCTCGAATAAAAGCTTCTAAGTTTAGGAATGCAAATGAATTGCAGGAAGAAAGAATTTATATGAAGGAAACCATAAAACTTCCCGGGGAAACAGCGGCTATTTTTAATCTACCTCTCTAACTCTGCCGCGCCTCCGCAGGCATGGGAGACAAGATGCTGGATCCTCATTAATTTTCATAACCAGATGACAAACCTTTCAGGCTTTTAAACCCCAGGAGATATCAACTTGATGTCAACGAAACATCAGTTCGAATATGGCATGGGTCGTTTAGTTAGACCCACACAAAACGTTCCGGCTGGAACGTTAAACCCTTTTTTTTAATATAGATCTACCCACAAAATGCCCCGCTGGGGCATGGAAAACAAGATCCTGGATCCTCATTAATTTTCATAACCAGATGACATTGCTTTCTTGTTCCATCGGAAGAAAATAAATCCGAATTGGAAGAGCGCGTGCCGTCAGGTACGCTATGTGCTAAGGCAAGATGAACGCATATAACGTTCCGGCCAGAACGTAAAGCCATTTTTAAATTTGATTCCTCTGCTGGGGCATCAGGGGATGAAACCTTTTGTGATTAAAAGTTGTATTTTGTTTTATGGAAATTTTTTAAATACGGTAAAACGCGATAGTATTTCAATAAAAAGAAGCGCTAAGGCTGCCAGGACGAAAGGAATAAAACGCTCCTGGTAACGCTTGAAGGCGGTGACTTCAACTTTTGATTTTTCAAGCAAATCGATCTGTTTATAGATATTGTCAAGGCTTTCCTTATCTATCGCCCGGAAGTACTGACCTCCGGTCTCAACAGCAATGCGCCGCAGCAATTCTTCATCCAGGAAATTGCTGCCTGCATTCTGGCTGGCCCCTTTTACATTTTCCTTTATGATGCGGGAATTGTCGCTTGTGTCGATAGCACTCATACCAATCGTATATACTTTCACGCCTTGCGATCTCGCAATATCAAGCGCAGTTAACGGATCAATCAAACGGGTTTCGGGCGGATCTTCCTTACCATCGGTTAATAATATAACCACCTTACTTTTAGCTTTACTATCCCGCAACCTGTCTACAGCGGTAGCCAGGCCTTCTCCTATTACCGTTCCGTCTACCAGGAAACGCCGGCTTTCCAATAAATTAATCTGCGTGAGTAAGGTATTTCTATCCGTTGTTATGGGGCATTGCGTAAAACTTTCACCTGAAAAAATAACCAGGCCGATCCGGTCAACCGGACGGTTTCTTACAAATTCCTGCGCTACTTCTTTTGCCGCTTCCAGCCTGCTGGGCAATATATCCCTTGATCCCATACTACCACTTACATCCATGGCCAGTACAATATCGATACCTTCTCCGTGTGTCAATTGATCATCGTTTCGCTTTTGCGGACGGGCCATGGCCACAATCAAACAACTCAATGCCAGTACCCGCAAAATAAAAGGTAAATGACGGAACCTGGTTTTCCATGATGAAACAGTAAAAGAGTGAACGGTTGAAACTTTAAACGTTGCCTGCCTTGAACTGTTTTTCTTTACATATTGCCATATCAGTAAGGGCAATAGCGCAAACAAGCTGAAAAGCCAGGGATAAGCAAAATCAATATGTATAAACCAGTCGTATAGCATATCTGTTTACGGGTTACTTTGCGGAGCCGCTGAAATAACGCTCTTTTTTTCAATAACCTGAATTGAATTTTTTATTGTATCAAATACATTCCGGTTGTCCGGTTCCGTTGGTATGTATTTGGCAAATTTTACAAAATCGCTCAACCGCAGTGCCTGTGATAGTTGATCATATTGTTCTTGTTCAAGATGGAGACTTCTTAACTGCGTTACCAGGTCGTCTGTTGTTTGCTGCAAGGAATGAATATTTTTTTTCTTTTCAACATATACCCTGAAAATATCTGTAAGCCGGCTATAATACTGTTTGCTTCCGTCTTTTGCAGGAAGATTTTCTCTTTGTAATTTTTCCAGTTGTTCCAAAGCCTCGGTATAGGGATCAATAACTTTTCCGGCCACTTCTGCCAGCTCCTGCTCTTTCTTCTTTTTCTTTTTTGTAAGCCCGTAAATAATCAGCAACAGGAGAAGCAGCCCGCCGCCAATATAATACCAGGTCCAATCCCGTTCACTTTTCGCATTAACTTCAATAATCTCTTTTATATCATTATAATCTTTGGTGGAGTCCATGGGCATAAACCCAACGTTGATAATGATGGAATCTGTTTTCAGATTTTCTCCCTGCGGTAAAGAATAAGATGGGATAACCCACTGACCGGAATCAAAACTGGTAATACGGAAAAGCTGTTTTAGTATGGTGCCTTTAGTAGTATTGGCCGTATCAATTTTCCCTTTTTGTAAAAATTCGAAATGAGCGATACTATCTGGTGAAAAAAAACCGATGGGTTCATTTTCAGGAATATTGGCTTCTATCACAAAATTAATCTGTTCGCCGATCAGGATGCTGGTTTTATCAACCGACGCGTGTACAGTAGTTTTAGCCTGCGAATTGCATACGGCTGCAACCAGCAAAAACAAAAAAAAGTGGATGGCTTTATTAATCTGGTGTTCTTTCATGTTGTCGGATCATCGGTTCCTGCTGAAAAAGAAACGTTGTAAAACTCTTACATAATCATCGCCGGTTTTTAAATGCAGCAGGTCACAGCCCGCTTTTTTAAATGATTCGGTACTGTAAGCGGTTACCCGGAAAAACTCCTGCTGGTATTCATGCCGTATAAATTCATTGTTACTGTCCACCCATTTTGTATCGCCATCTTCGGCATCCTGCACCTGCATCATACCGGCTTTGGGCAGTTCCATGTCCATTTTATCGTACACTTTAATCCCAATTATATCATGCTTTCGTGCGGCTACCCGTAATGCATCCGCATAATTGGCATCCAGAAAATCACTGAGTACGAAAGCAATACTTTTTTGCCTGGTAATATTATTAAAGAGGCGCAGCGCCCTGCTTACCTGGGTGCCTTTATGCTTAGGTTCTTTGGTGAGCAATTCACGTACAATATACAATGCATGCTGCTTTCCTTTTTTGGGAGGGATATACGCTTCCACTTCGCCGCTGTAAAATATAACACCGATTTTATCCCCATTGTTTACAGCGGAAAAACTTAATACCGCTGCGATTTCAGTAATAATATCCCGTTTAGTCCCATGCAAGGTTCCAAATAAAGAACTGGCACTGATATAAATCAGCAGCATGACGGTTAATTCTCTTTCTTCCTCAAAAACTTTACTGAAAGGATGACCAAACCGCGCGGATACATTCCAGTCAATAAACCGTATATCATCACCGGCGGTATATTCGCGGACTTCTTTAAAAGACATTCCCCTGCCCTTAAAAGCGCTGTGGTATTCACCGGTAAAAAGATCCGTAGTAATCTTCTTGCTTTTTATTTCAAGCTCACGGACTTTTTTTAATATTTCGGTTGTTGTTAGCATAGCAGGTGTAAGGTGTGAGTTGCCAGGTGCGTGAGACAGCACTCCTTCTGATCATTATTATTTTAGTATTGTGCTGTTTTCAAAATATTTTATTAACCCATTTAATAGTTTTCTATTTTCTTCAATCAATAAAATTGTATTATTCATTTTAATTTCATTTATATATTGAAGGTCTGTTGCAATATATATCTGTGTTTCCAATTCATATAACGAACCTCTTGCAATATGAAGAAACTGTATTGTTTCTTTTTTATGTAGCCGACCATATCCTTCAGCGATATTTGAAGGCACCGAAACAGCTGATCACACCCACACCTCACACCTTTTTTACGGAACATTAATCTGCTTCAGCACATCCTCAATCA
>JAOQAL010000016.1 GCA_025963615.1 Chitinophagaceae bacterium
CTCACCTGGTTAAACAGCACCCTTCCGTCAATGGATTTGCTGAGTTTCTCTACATTCAAAATCTGGTTACCTACTTCACGTTGGGGAGTAAAGATAATGCCGGGATATTTTCTGTTAGAGGGTTGAATTTCGTCAATCGTTAATTTCTCCAACGCTTTCTTCCGGGAAGTAGCCTGTTTTGATTTAGAGGCATTAGCACTGAAACGGGCAATGAAGTCCAGCAAAGCCTGTCGTTTTTCTTCTGTCTTTTTATTCTTATCACCCAATTGTCTTGCCATTAATTGCGATGACTCGTACCAGAAAGTATAGTTGCCTGTATAAGTTTTTATTTTCGATCTGTCTACATCCGAAACGTGGGTACATACGGCATCCAGGAAGTGACGGTCATGGCTTACCACCAACACGATATTTTCATAATCGGCCAGGAAATTTTCAAGCCAGCCGATCGTTTCAATATCCAGGCCATTGGTAGGCTCATCCAGTAACAAGATATCGGGATTACCGAATAACGCCTGTGCTAATAACACCCGAAGTTTTAGGTTAGAAGGAATATCTTTCATCAGGCTCTGATGATAATTTTCTGTAATTCCCAGGCTACTCAAAAGGCTGCCAGCATTGCTTTCGGCCTCATAACCACCCATTTCGCCAAACTCGCCTTCCAGTTCGCCCGCACGCATACCATCGGCCTCCGTGAAATCAGCCTTATTATAAATCCTTTCACGCTCATGCATGATGTCCCATAAATGACTATGCCCTTTCAATACCGTATTAAGAACCGTAAAATCGTCAAACTCAAAATGGTTTTGTTTCAACACCGCCATCCGTTCGCCCGGCGTTATTTCAACGGTTCCTTTGTTCGGTTCAATTTCGCCGCTTAATATTTTTAAGAAAGTAGATTTGCCAGCACCATTGGCGCCGATTACCCCGTAGCAATTCCCTTTATTGAAGTTGATACTTACTTCATCAAATAAAACTCTTTTGCCGAAAGAGAGAGTAACATTTTTTACACTGATCATTTAACTGCTGAATTTTTTTTTAGAAGGCGCAAAGGTAAGTCATGAGTGCGAGGAATAAAAAAGAGATGAAACGGGCTGAAATTGAAGAAGTTGGCCACGGAGTTCATTTATTTGGCCTGGTATACGGTTAACCCTTTGATTTGAGCAAACTTTTTATTTAATCAGTTTATACATCATGCACGTTCCGTTTATATTCAACTTTACCTGTCAGGTGATGATACTCCGGATTTTATAAATGCTTTTTTATCCTTAAAATAATTTTTGTCTTTTTATTCTCTGCATTGTTTAATAAAGAATCTTCTTAGGGGTCCCCGGGTGATTTAACTAATCATTGTTGACCGGTGATTTTCCTCTTTTCGAGGCCTTGAATTTTCTGGCTATCACCTCCTGCACCTTCTCATTGTACACTTTGCTTTCCAGCCAGGAAATAACGTCCAAGTAACTGAAGGCCCTTGTCTCCAGTGGGTTACCTTCATACTTCTTCAGTTTCTCCAGCAATTTCTGGAACTCCGGTTTTAATGCTTTGGCACCTACCCGGAATGATCGGCGAAGGAACTTAAACATTTCTTCTTCCACCAGGCTGAGATTTTCCATCCGGGCCATAAAGCGGTAAACAGATTTGATAAGATATTCCAGTAAATCAAAATTTCCCAGTTCATAGTGGGCAATCAGGTGCAGTAAGCGGGCATAGCATTGCAGATCCGTGCGCAGGTCCACTTTCCAGTTGATAATTTTATTGAGATAATCAATGGCTTTCTCATTCATACCGGCACCGAAATAAAGACAGGCTATTTTGTAATAAAAAACCAGGATGCGGTGACGGTCCAGGAAGAGTTCATATTCTTTTATCTTTTCTTCAATGTAAGGAATCAGTTGCAGGCCTTCGGTAAAAGTGCCTTCAATAAAATGTTTATTGATCTTCGCGGTATTGAGATAGACGAATGTTAAAATCCGGTTGTTTTCATTCTGCTCAACAATTTTCCGGTGCGTGAATTTTTCAAATTGCTGAATCGTCTCCGAAAGTTTGCTTTGGTTTCTAAGGTCAAAATGGGCGCCCATCAGGTTGTGCATGCCTTTGATATAGTGGGCGGTTTCCACCTCTATCATGTTGGGATACTCTGTAAACAGGTCGGTCCATTTTTGCGTATAACGGTAATACTGCAGAAAATCCTGCCGTATAAAAGCATACCAGCAATAAGATTGATAAAGGTATAACCGTTCATAAAACCCTTTGGCATTTTTTGCATCTTCGGTAATATTATTTTCCAGGAAGGCTGCAATGGCTTTTTCATCTTTTGTATTTCTCGCATGCCCGTTAGTGATATACCAGCTATAAAGCTGCAATGAAAGATTAGATAGTTTGTTTGCAATGGAGAGTTTGCTGGTAACATCATCTGACTGCAGGGTCAGTTGATCTGCCCGGTCCTGCATGCTGCGGGTTATAAACAAGCCTTCTATTTTTTTTTCAAAAAATAAAATCTGCTGCAAATGAGTCAACTGGTTATTGTCGTTGGCCAGCTCTTTCATCCGGTCCAGTATTTTCAGACTTTGGTGATAAAGCCCTTTATTGAACAGAATGCGGGCATAATCCATTTGTTCGTGCAACTGAATATCAATATTTTCTTCCTCTTTGATGGAACGCAGACTGGTAAGAATCTGCCGGTACAACTGGGCCTTCATATTGGAAAGCTGCTGCTTTTTGATGGACTTATTCTTTAATAGCTGGCTTTCAACATATTCCCCCATTTTATCCAGTGCGTCAAAAAGCATGGTGATTTTAAGGTCTTCACCGGCTGTCTTTCGCTTCATAAAAAGCTTGAAATTCCTTTTTTCGGCCTTTCCCAGTGATTTTATGAGCTGGAACAGGGCATCTGTAGAACGGTTAGGCATCGTAATTCAAAATAGTTAAATCCTTGTCTGTATTGCATTTCAAAGGTTTTAGGCCCCTTTACAGGGCGTAAAATCAGCCGGTTTTTGGTTTCGGTCTACCCTTTAATTTGAATAATTTCGGAAAGGTTGCTTTATCATTTGTCACATCAAGTTCTACAAAAATAGGCAGCCTTTTCTTTCTAATTAAAAATTCTCGGATTTATGACCTCTGAAAAGATTCACATATTCGACACCACCCTTCGGGATGGCGAACAGGTACCAGGGTGCAAACTGAACACCAAAGAAAAAGTGGAACTGGCTCTGAAGCTGGAAGAACTTGGTGTGGATATCATAGAAGCTGGTTTCCCCATTTCTTCTCCAGGAGATTTTGAATCTGTAAACCAGATAGCAAAAGTGATCAAAAATGCAACGGTTTGCGGTCTTACCCGCGCTGTTGAAAAAGATATTGAGGTGGCTGCTGCCGCCCTGAAGCCCGCCCGCCGGCCCCGTATACATACCGGCATCGGATCTTCAGATATTCATATCAGGCATAAATTCAACACATCGAGAGAAGACATCCTGCAACGGGCGGAAAAAGCCACCCGCTTTGCAAGAAACCTGGTTCCTGATGTAGAGTTTTTTGCTGAGGATGCCGGACGGGCAGATCCTGAATTCCTGGCAAGACTGATTGAATTGGTGATTAAGGCAGGCGCTACGGTAGTCAACATTCCTGATACTACAGGATACTGCCTGCCGCATCAATATGGTGAGAGAATTGCTTACCTCGTAAATAATGTACCCAATATTGACAAAGCGATTATATCCTGTCATTGTCACAATGATTTGGGACTATCTACGGCTAATTCGATTGCGGGCGCCATAGCCGGTGCGAGGCAGATAGAATGTACCATCAATGGCATCGGGGAAAGAGCAGGCAACACCTCCCTGGAAGAAGTGGTGATGATTATTAAACAGCACGAATCGAGCCTGCACCTTTATACGGATATTAAAACACAGATGCTTAATCCGGTTAGCCAATTGGTATCCGATATTATGCGGATGCCCGTGCAGCCAAATAAGGCGGTAGTTGGCAGTAATGCCTTTGCGCATTCCTCAGGCATCCACCAGGATGGATTTTTAAAGGAAGCTACCACCTACGAGATCATGACACCGGAGGAAGTAGGGGCTGGAGGTTCTAAAATTGTTCTCACGGCCAGGAGTGGACGAAGCGCGCTGGCCCATCGTTTTCAGAAATTAGGGCATGAGTTTAACCGGAATGATATTGATGTGCTTTACCAGCAGTTTTTAAAGGTAGCAGATAAAAAGAAAGAAGTGATGGACGCAGATCTCGAGGTGATGGCAAAGGATTATCAAGCTAAGGAGATTGTTTTATAACATGCCACAGTAATTGTTTCAATAATATAAACTATGAGTGTACAGCATAAAAATAGTGAACCGGGAAACAAAGGCAAGGGTAAAACGTTGTTTGAAAAAATATGGGAAAAACACGTTGTAAAAGAAATAGACGGCGGCCCTTCTGTTCTTTACGTTGATACACACCTTATTCATGAAGTCACCAGCCCGCAGGCATTTAATGGCTTAGCTAAAAGGGGCTTGAAAGTTTTTCGTCCCAAACAGGTTGTTGCTACGGCTGATCACAATGTTCCCACATTGAACCAACACTTACCAATTAAAGAAGAATTATCCCGTATACAGGTTCAGACGCTAAAAGATAATTGCGCGAAATTCGGAATCGAATTATATGGATTGGGCCATCCTTACCAGGGTATCGTGCATGTAATCGGTCCGGAATTGGGTATTACCCAACCCGGCGCAACCATCGTTTGTGGCGATAGCCATACTTCTACCCATGGAGCTTTTGGCGCCATAGCGTTTGGTATTGGCACCAGTGAGGTGGAAATGGTATTTGCCACCCAATGTCTGATGCAGACAAAACCAAAGCTGATGCGTATCAATGTGGAAGGCGAACTGAAGAAAGGCGTTGTTTCAAAAGATATTATTCTTTATATCATTTCACATACATCTGCGAGTGGAGCTACTGGTTATGCAGTGGAATATGCGGGTTCTGCCATCCGCAGTCTATCGATGGAAGCCCGTATGACGATTTGCAATATGAGTATTGAAATGGGTGCCCGTTGTGGGATGATCGCACCGGATACCACTACGTTTGAATATATCAAAGGGAGAGAATTTGCACCCCAGGGAACGGCATGGGACCGGAAACTGGCAGATTGGAAAACATTATATAGTGATAAGGACGCGGTATTTGATAAAGAGATTTTAATTGATGCAGCAGCGATTGAACCCATGATTACCTACGGAACCAACCCGGGAATGGGTGTGGGTGTCACCGGGCATATACCTGCTTTAGATGAGGTAGAAGAAAAAGAAAAGCCCTATTTCGAAAAGTCGTTGCATTATATGGGACTTCAACCGGGAGTAAAAATCAAGGGGAAAAAGGTAGACTATGTTTTTATTGGCAGCTGTACCAATTCAAGGATCGAAGATTTAAGAATGGTAGCCTCTTTTGTTAAAGGGAAGCATAAAGCCAATGGGGTAGAAGTATGGATTGTGCCGGGCAGCAAACAGGTGGAAGCGCAGGCAAAAGAAGAAGGCATTGATAAAATTTTTGAAGAAGCCGGCTTTTTATTGCGCCAGCCAGGATGCAGCGCCTGTCTTGGTATGAATGAAGATAAAATACCTGCTGGCAAATATTGCATTTCTACGAGCAACAGGAATTTTGAAGGACGACAGGGCCCCAATGCAAGGACCTTTCTTGCAAGTCCTTTAACAGCTGCGGTAGCGGCGATTACTGGAGAAGTTGGCGACGTAAGAGATTATCTGCTATCATGAACGGGGTTATGAAATTGAGTTGTCAGTAGATTGATGCATTAATAAACAAAAACCCGGAGTCCTCACTTCAGTGAGAAGGTTCCGCTGATTACCGGGAGAGCGTAAATTTAAAATGAGTAAATCAATCAATATAATTAAAAGCACCGCGGTTCCACTGCAAATTGAAAACGTGGATACCGACCAGATTATTCCTGCGCGCTTTTTAAAGGCAACCAACCGGGATGGTTTTGGAAAAAATTTATTCCGTGACTGGCGTTATGAAAACGATAACGAAATGACGCCAAAGAAAGACTTTGTTTTAAACAGCCCGATTTTTAAAGGGAGCATTTTAGTCGCCGGAAAAAATTTTGGCTGCGGTTCTTCCCGGGAGCATGCGGCCTGGGCAATTAAAGATGCCGGGTTTGATGTAGTAGTCAGCAGTTTTTTTGCCGACATTTTTAAAAATAATGCATTGAATAATTTCCTGTTGCCGGTAGTGGTAAGTGATGAGTTTTTGCAAAAAATTTTTGAAACCGTGAGCGCTGACCCCTCCAGCGAAATAACTGTGAGCCTGGAAGATCAAGCGATCAGCCTGCCGGCGGCATCTTTGAAAACCGGACCACGGGTCGATGGTTTGGAGAGGGTAGAAACTTTTGACATTAACAGTTATAAAAAAACATGTTTGCTGAATGGATATGATGATATTGATTATTTGTTAAGTATGAAGGATGAAATTGAATCTTATGAAACGACAAGAATATAAAACCTGTACCCTGTAAAAGAAAAACCGATTATATGAAAAAGAACATTGCCGTAATTGAAGGAGATGGAATAGGACCCGAGGTGACACGTCAGTCAGTACGTATATTAAATGCCATTGCACACGCTTATGGTCATGAATTTAATTACACCTATTGCCTGATGGGCGCTGATGCTATTGATAAAACCGGCAATCCGCTGCCGGATGAAACGATTGCTATCTGTTTGAATAGCGATGCGATTTTATTCGGTGCTATTGGCGATCCTAAATATGATAATGATCCTGCTGCCAAGGTAAGGCCTGAGCAGGGCTTGCTGAAACTGAGAAAATCATTAAAGCTATTCGCCAATATACGGCCTGTAAGCACCTATCCTTCCCTGCAGCATCTTTCACCTTTAAAAAGTAAAAATATTGAAGGGGTTGATTTTGTTATTTTCCGTGAATTAACAGGAGGAATTTATTTCGGCAAAAAAGAATTAAGTGAAGATGGTAACACGGCTTCGGATGATTGTACTTATAGCCGGGAGGAGATTGAACGGGTAGCACATCTTGCTTTTCAATATGCGCAAAAAAGAAGAAAAAAACTTACCCTGGTAGATAAAGCCAATGTACTTGAAACATCGAGGCTTTGGAGAAAAGTAGTAAAAGAATTGAGTGCTCAGTATAGCGATATAGCGGTGGATTATATGTTTGTTGACAATGCCGCTATGCAGATCATCCTGAATCCGGCGCAGTTTGATGTGGTGCTGACCGAGAATATGTTTGG
>JAOQAL010000071.1 GCA_025963615.1 Chitinophagaceae bacterium
CATAGTGGAAGAAGTGGATGGACCTGGTACACCGGCTCTGCGGGATGGATGTATCGCCTGATGGTAGAATCATTGCTCGGCATCACTAAAAAAATAAATACGCTGGAATTAAATCCCTGTATACCCGCTAACTGGAATTCGTTTGTAGTCCACTACCGTTTCCGGGATACCCTGTACCACATAACCATTAAGCAAAATTCAGAAATTAAGGAAGCGCGGTTGAGGATCGACGGCCAGGAAAATGACGGCATCATCATTCCGCTGGTGGATGATCGAACTGAACATGAAGTGGAATTAAGTCTTCCGCTGAAAATCGTCCAGGAAAAAATAGCGGTAGGAAATACCAATGTGGTAAACTGAAAAAATACAAATCAAGTTATTAATAGAGGGACAAAAATATTTGCAGCTTCACTTGTTTTACCTTTTGCCGTGCCATGTGGATAAATTTCAAATCCATGCTGTCCATCGTTGCAATATTTATCTTTGCAGTCAGTAGTCTGCGACTACTGACAACCGTTCGCCGTATTAAAAAACCCTCCCGGAAAGCCGGGAGGGAAACAACTAGAAAAACACAAGCCTATTGTCTTAGGCGGTTTCATGGGGACGAAGATTTTCCAGTCGCACGGAACCTGGTTCGCACATAAATATCAGTCGGGTTTTTTCCCGTCGAGAAATGTATTGATCGTACTGATTTGGGTATTATTATTTTCGTCTGTCTTTACCTGGTAGTTACTATAAAAATTTTCTACCGCATTGGAAGAGGTGTTATACAATTCCATGTTGCGGCGGATATAAGCCGGCACAGTTTCAAACTCATTATTGGGGTCGGCTGTATTTACATTGAACGACAGATTCCGGAGTTTCTGAAGTCGTTCTGCCGCCCTACGTTTTTGCTCGTCTGCTTCGTCCTGTAAAACAGTATCCTCAGCAGTCCCGGGCAAAGGTGGTTGAGCCTGATGGGCCAACGGCGTCATATCCGCCACTGGAATGTCATTCCGCTCTACCAGTTGCATATCAGGTAGGGTTTCCTCCTGTTTTGCAATGGATGGCGAAACCGGTTCTTCGGCAGCAGGTTTTGAAGTAATAACTTCTTTCCTCGATTCTGCGTAAATATTGGACGGTCTTGCTAAATAGCCACCTGACACAGGTGGTTGCGCAGCAATATTTTTGTTCCTGGATATTTCTTTTTGGAAATTTTCTTTAGACGGTACGGAAAGAGGTTTCGAAATTAATTCTTCATTAATTAGCGGCGATTCTTTTTTATCAACCGTAGTTGTACGAGTTTCCCCAACCAGCGTTTTATTGATAGCAGGCTCTTCCATTTTCAATTCCCAGTGAATGGTTTGATTCGCATCCGGCACCGCCGGGGTAGGTTCCTCACTCAACCGCATTACATCATCACTGTTATCAATAAACGAAGCTGCATCTTTGATACCTGAATCATCCACCAACCTGGGGGTCATCCGGTCATCTTTAATTTCTTTTGGTTTTTCTTCCAGCTTGCGGACCACGGGAATTTTATGCTCCGTTGCACCCAGTATCATTACAATTTTTTCTTCTTTTTTCGGTTCTTCTTTTTTCTCCGGTTTTCTTACAAAAGGATCTTTATACTCAAATCCTGTTGCAATCAAGGTGATACCGAGTTTATTACCCAGGGTATTATCATACCCCAGCCCCATGATCACGTCTGAGTTTTCACCGGCCTGGGTCAGCAAATAACTTTGAATCACTTCCACTTCATCCATCGTAAATTCATGTTCCCCTTCGCTTGAATTGATATTGATAAGTATCCATTTGGCGCCCCGGATCTCATTATCATTCAGTAAGGGGGAATTCAACGCTTCTTCAATGGCTTTCTGTGCACGGTTATCGCCTGCCGCAGCTGCATTACCTAAAATGGCAACCCCACCATTACGCATGACCGTACATACATCCGCAAAGTCAACGTTAATCTGGCCGGTGCTATTGATAACATCGGTTATACATTTAGCGGCTGTCGCCAATACATTATCTGCTTTTTCAAATGCTTCCCGCATTTTCAGGTTGCCAAACTGGTGACGCAGTTTATCATTGCTTATTACCAATAAGGTATCCACATACTGCTTCAGGTTTTTGATTCCTTCTTCCGCCTGCAACTGGCGTTTTTTTCCTTCATATACAAATGGCGTAGTTACAATACCGACGGTCAGGATTCCAAGGTCCTTGCAAATTTTTGCGATAATGGGGGCGCCGCCTGTACCGGTTCCACCACCCATGCCTACGGTAATGAAAGCCATCTTGGTATTTACTTCCAGGATGCGTTTGATTTCTTCCAGCGACTCTTCCGTTGCCTGTCTTCCAATTTCAGGATTGGCACCGGCACCCAGCCCTTGTGTAAGATGCGGTCCCAACTGTATTTTATTCGGCACCGTACTTTGTGCAATTGACTGTGCATCTGTATTACAGATAATAAAGTTAACACCATCTATAGACTGGCTGAACATATAGTTCACAGCATTACTTCCGCCACCGCCAATGCCGATAACTTTAATAATAGATGATTTTTCTTTCGGCAGATCAAAATGAATCATAGCGATTGAATTTAAAACCCCAAAATCCACTAATGGCGGACTTGAGAAGGTTGTTTGAAAAAAGGTTAGTAAAATTTATAAGAACTTTTCTCCTTCCGTCTGCAGGCGGATGGCGGTTTAAAGAGCGCGATCTTCTTCTTCTTTAAACAAGTCGATGATGCCATCCTTGAATTTGCCCCAGAAATTGTTAAGCCCTTTTCGTTGCCTGACTTTTTCAGCACTTATAGCTTCTTCCACTAACTCCACTTCTATGGGTTCAACAGCTGATTTCTTAAGCGCATCCGGTACTTCCACCCGTTTGAATTCCGTTTCGAATTTTTTGCGGTTGTGCTCATAGTCATCATATCCTTTGAGTATAAGTCCGATACAGGTGGAATACGTTGGTTTCGCCAGTTCTTCAATATGACCACCGGCAAGATGTTCATTTGGGAACCCGATCCGCGCATTCAATCCTGTGGCATACTCGGTCAGTTGAATTAAATGTTTTAATTGCGAACCACCCCCGGTTAACACAATGCCACCATTGAGCGTTTTGCCATCGAGGCCTACCTGCTTAAGATGATAGGTTACGAAATCCATGATTTCGCTCATGCGTGCCTGTATGATATTCGAAAGGTTTTTTACACTGATTTCTTTGGCCGGCATACCGCGTAAACCCGGGATCGTGATATAGGCATTCGCTTTCGCTTCATTCGCTAATGCACTCCCGAACTGAACCTTCATTTGTTCAGCCTGTGTTTTTAAAACGCCAAGACCTGTCTTAATATCATTGGTAATATTTTCTCCCGCAAAAGGAATAACGGCGGTATGTTTTAAAATGCCTTCATAAAATACAGCCAGGTCGGTCGTACCTCCACCGATATCAACAATGGCCACGCCGGCTTCAAGATCTTCCTGTCCCATCACCGCGGAAGATGAAGCTAGTGGCTGCAACACGAGATCTTTTGTATGCAGCCCGGATTTTTCCACGCTCCGG
>JAOQAL010000124.1 GCA_025963615.1 Chitinophagaceae bacterium
TCAAAATGCTGGTTGAAGAAACTGAACGGGCATTTCTGAGCCTTGGAAAAATAACGTATGGCATATTGAAAGAAGAAGAGAAAAGCCTTACTTTCAAACGGTCTGTATATGTAGTGGAAGATATGGAAGAAGGTGACGTTTTTACTGAAAAAAATATCAGGATTATAAGGCCAGGATTAGGATTGTATCCGAAATATTATGAACAGGTGCTTGGAAAAAAAATTAATAAAAGCGTTAAAAAAGGAACAGCGCTAACTTTTGATTTAATTGGATAGATATGAAAGCCAGCCTTGCTATTATTACCGCCCGTGGCGGAAGCAAACGAATCCCGAGGAAGAATATTAAGCAGTTTCTTGGTAGGCCCATTATCGAGTATTCTATACAGGCTGCCATACAGGCATCTTGTTTTACTGAAGTGATGGTTTCTACAGATGATGACGAAATTGCCCGCATTGCTTCTGAAAGCGGCGCTAAAATTCCATTTATGCGTTCGCCGGATACCGCGAATGACCATGCCGTTACTGCTGCTGTGATTCACGAGGTTTTAATTGAGTATAAAAAAATGGGTAAGTACTTCGACTATTGTTGCTGTATATATCCAACGGCTCCTTTTGTTACTAGTGAAAAACTGAAAAAAGCATATGACCTGTTGGATACAAGCGGAGCAAAATCTGTAGTTCCTGTAGTGCGTTTTGGGTTCCCTATCCTCAGATCGTTTAAAATAGAAGATGGGTGTGTAAAAATGAACTGGCCCGAACACATGAATACACGTTCACAGGATCTTCCAGATGCTTATCATGATTGCGGACAATTTTATTTCCTAAAAACAGATACATTTCTGCGAGAGAATAAACTATTCACAGATTTCACGATCCCAATGGAAATGCCGGAAACCGAGGTGCAGGATATCGATACGGAAGAAGATTGGAAGATTGCAGAAATCAAATATTCATTCTTACATAGAGAAGAGAATCGATAGCATGCCAAAATTATTGATCATAGGTTGTGGAAATATTGGTGCACAATATGATTGGGATACGAGTGATATACATACTCATGCAAAAGCATTTGCAGCTTTAAAAACATTTGAACTTTTTTTTACTGATAGAGATCGGGAACTCGCCAATAAAGTCGCCGATCGTTATAATGGCACATCTATACCTGATCTAACACAATCTGACCTGCAGATATTTGATATTGTATCCATCTGTACACCAACCTCTTCCCATTTTGGATTACTTGAAAGGGCAATGAAGGAAAATGTAAAAGTTATTATTTGCGAAAAACCGGTTTCAGACAATATAGAAAACCTGGAAAAACTGGGGCAGCAATACCAACACACACAGTCCAAGGTGATGGTGAATTATTTCAGAAGATTTTTACCTGGGTATACTAAATTACGAGATCTGGTGCAATCAATAGGAGAGAACGATGCATTTACTAATATTTCAATTCGTTACCAAAGGGGATATATCAATAACTGCAGCCACGCATTGGACCTTCTGGGGTTTTTAACAGGGGAGAAGTTTGTTTTGAACGCATTTAAAACAAACGCTGCTGTATTTGATCAGTTTGAAACAGATCCGACATTAACTGCACATGGTTTCTGGAAAGATGTTAGTGTAAGCATCACGGGGCTGCAAAATGTATTGTATGCACATTTCGAAATGGATCTTTACTTTAAACAGTATAAGATCGCGATAAGAGATGCAGGCAATACTGTAAATGTATATAAGGCTGGGATAACCAACCGTTTTCTCTCACCGCTATCATTCCAGGAGAAGGAATCGCAAACAAACTTGATGAATAATTATATGATGCCGATTGCGGAACATGCAGTTGCCCTGTTGCATAAGAAAATACCGGCAGATAATTTTGAAGCATCGATCGCTCTTAATATTTCCATGATTCGTAATTTAAATACTGTATAAATGGCTCAGTTAGCAATTAAGGGAGGAAAGGCATTACGTACTAAGCTCTTTCCTGCATACAATACAATCGGTAACGAAGAGAAAGAAGCTGTTATGAAAGTGCTTGACAGTGGTAATCTTTCACAGTTTCTCGGTGCATGGCACAAAGATTTTTATGGCGGGCCAACTGTTCAGACATTTGAAAAGGCGTGGGCCGCTTTTTTTGGAAATAAGTATGCCATTAGCGTCAATTCCAACACATCAGGGCTGTTTACGGCGATAGGTGCCTTAGGAATTAAACCTGGTGATGAAGTAATTGTTTCTCCGTATACGATGAGCGCTAGTGCCCTTGCACCCGTGATATATGGGGCTGTACCCGTGTTTGCAGATGTTGATTATGATAATTTTGGATTAGATCCGGCCAGTATTGAAAAATGCATCACTTCCAGAACAAAAGCGATCCTGGTTGTCCATATTTTCGGAAATCCTGCAAAGATGGATCAGATTATGGCAATCGCAAAGAAGCATAACCTATATGTGATCGAGGATTGTGCGCAGGGCCCTATGGCTAAATACAAAGGTAAATACATCGGGACCATGGGAGATATAGGCATTTTCAGCCTGAACTATCATAAACACATCCATACTGGTGAAGGCGGCGTACTTGTTACCAATAACGATGATCTTGCTGAGAGGATTTACCTGATAAGAAATCATGGCGAAAATATTGTAGAACCCAAAGGGATCAGCAATGTTTTCAATACACATGGATTTAACTACCGTATGACAGAGATGGAAGCGGCTGTTGGCATTGAACAATTAAAAAAACTGCCAAGTCTTATCGAAGCTCGTCTTGAAAATGCTGCTTATTTTGAAAAGGAACTAAGTAAGATCCCAGGTATTATCCCTCCGGTAGTTGAAAATGACTGCCTGCATGTATATTATTTGCAAGCCTTTAAGTTCAGGGAGGAAATCGTTGGAATAGACAGGAACACTTTTATTAATGCTATCAAAGCAGAGATCCCC
>JAOQAL010000130.1 GCA_025963615.1 Chitinophagaceae bacterium
GCAAAATGCACGCTAATTTTTCTCGTGTCCTTTCAATTATATAGGTCCTGGTTTAATATTGCAAGACAAATAACTCAAACTTGTATGAAAGACGAAGAAGAATTTAAAATTGAGCTTTTCAAGGGCAATGTAAATCTTAAAAACCAGCCATCCTGGATGAAGCTGATTGTTTTAATTTTAGTAATGCTTTTTGTGATAACAGTACTTTTGATAATAGGCCCGAAATCAGCGATTATATTGCAATTGTTTAGGGTCAGGGCACCATAAAATCTTTTACATTAATAGGATATCGCAAAGGGCAAATAATCTCGGAGAAGCAGTACAATAGAAAAATTGAACAATTTTAAATAAACCAAGCCAGATTTGTCCCCTGGTTTCTTCTCCATTCCCTGACCCTGCTCAAAAAACCTCAAAGGCGTTAAACTCAATTTTGTCCTGATTAGTGACGGAAGAGAGGAGAAAAGGGTGTATATTGGCTACATTTTTATCATATTGACACGGTGGTGGCCTTCTATACAGATAAAATCATTGGCGATATTCACATTTAGGTTGCAGTCTTGATAAAAAATCTGCTTTCCCGCAAAAGATGATGTGAGCCACCCTATAAATCCTGAATTCTTTATTAATTTCGCATAAACCTTGTATCCACATCTGATGCCGCAAACTGAGCTGATCAAAAACATAGCTAAATTTGGCCTGGAAAATGACCAGGAAAATCTCCTCAAAGCGCTCGAAGGTCTAATCGAATATTCCAAACAGCATAAGAAAGTCAACTTTGCAATTCAACTACAATTGCTGTTGAGAGATGTAATCCGTCAACAGGATAATTCCGGCCTGGTCAAAGTAGGTTCCCCACAATATCTCGCCCGTGAGGAAGCTCGTGAAGACGGGGAATTGATCATTGATAAATTAACCTCCGACTATAAATTCGAAAACCTGGTTTGTTCTGCTGATGTAAAAAATGAGCTGACTTATTTTATCGAGGAACATCGGTCAATACAGTTACTCAGGAACTATGACCTTCCGGTATCGAACAAAGTCCTCTTTCACGGACCATCTGGTTGTGGAAAAACGTTGGCTGCCTACGTCCTTGCGGGAGAACTTGAAAAAATGATGGTAGTCGTCAATCTCGGGGCTATCGTTTCCTCTAAACTAGGTGAAACCAGCAAAAATTTAGCGAGGATTTTTAAACGGGCTGCATCAGAAGAATGCATTATTTTCATAGATGAATTTGACAGCCTGGGTAAAGTACGGGATTATAGCCAGGATCATGGCGAAATGAAAAGAGTTGTTAACACCATTTTGCAACTTTTTGATTATTTACCGCAACACAGCATGGTGATAGCGGCTACCAATCATGTGAAAATGATCGACGATGCATTGACACGTCGTTTTGATTTAAAGCTGACGTTCGAATTACCCGACGCTGCTCATATCAAAGAAATTATTCAAAAGACGCTACAACATAATCAATTCAAATTTGATTTTCCAAAGAAGCTACCTGCTATCATTACAGAGTGTAAAGGCCTCTCCTATTACTCGATCCAGAAGACTCTTATAACAACTGTAAAAAGAAGCTTGTTTGCTAAAAAAAATAAAAAAACACTTCCAAAGATTGATACCGAACTCTGGATTTCTCTTATCCGCAAAGAGAAAAAAGCATTACTGAAAAAATAATTACATTAACTACAAATCTGCATCAAGATCGTCTTCTGCTTCAGCAGCCTGTATAAGAGTCGTATCCAGTTGATTGATTGCTACAAGCTCATCGTACAAATCAAAATTTTCGAGCTGTGTGTTTTTCTTCTCCTCAATAGTAATGACAATAGAAAACTCATGTAGCGATTTTGAAAGATTGTCTATGACCGATTGATCCAGTCCGCGTTTATATGTACAACGGACAGCTATTGAAATCTGATTGTTTACTTTTTCAATTTCTTCTTTGGTTATATTCAGTGAATGTTGTTGGGTATTGGAAAACGGTTTTGAAGAAGGAGGGAAAAAATCTTCAGACCATGGCTGTAAAGACTTCTTAATTCCAAGAGCTTCTTTTTTGGCCTTCAGCTTGTCTTGGTCCGTTGTTAGTCCCTGTGTAAATTGGTTATAATAACGATGGCCTCTATCAGTCAATATATCGGCTGTTCTTACCGGATTATCTTTTTTGAGGCTTTTTAAAAAATTAAAACTGATATGAAGCGGATTGTACCCTAGTTGATTATTCCAAACCGGTAAAAACTTATAGCATAGTGTGGCTTTTAGTATTAAAATATATCCGGCCTTTTTGTATTTTAATAAATAAGCAGGAATATTCAAATTGACTACCTTGTGCGAGGCAAGTGCTATGCTGTCCTGTATTACTACCGTAACCCGCTTTCTGTCAGAGAAAATAACTTTATTTGGATCCGGCATCCCTTTACCGGCCAATTTATGGTAAAGTATTTCACTGCTTAAACGGGCACTTATTTTTCTGCGATCGCCGTCTTCCAACAAATCAAATCTTTTTTTAAACAAAGATATCGCCAGTTCATTTTTGATTTCTGTCACCGACACTTCCAGGAATTCTTTATCCAGTAAATAGTCAGCACTGTTAATAACAAGCGCCTTTGCGGATTGCATATTCATGGCGGGATATTGGGTAATGATCTTTGCTGCCAGATTAGCAGCAAGAGGAGAAGCAAAACTTGTTCCTGCGTCCCACTTATAATAATCTGTACCGATTTCCCCCAAACCCGTTACCTGCATCCTGGATCTTGTAACCATCATATCTCCTCCTGGCATGACGATATCCGGCTTATTAATATTATGGTTGACCTGTTTATTCGCTACCAGGGAACCATTCACTTTCTTTGAATAGTCAATATAAAATTTCCTGGTATAGTATGCAGGAAGTTCCTTTAAAGGAGTAAGACCGAAGGGTGAGCCGGGAATGAGATTCTCTGCCAGTGCTCCTACTGAAATATTATTAAAACTTTCTGAAGGCTGACATAGGTTAGTCGCTTCACAAACGTGTTCATCAGATTGTTTAAAAGGATTATAAAAATGATAAGGATAGGTATGCAGGTTTCTATTTTTGCCTGCAGGAGTTACGCTAGCCATGGCTTCCATATCATCACCCGACAAATTACCAGTAGCAATAAATATGAGGATATCATTTTCATAACTGAGTTTATCCAGTACGTAGGCATATTCGGAAATATCCGCGTTATACATTTTTGATGGACCACTTACAGACAGGTTAAAAATCCTGACTCCCCGGTTGGCAGCTTCCCGAATAGCGGCTTCAATATCATAGATATTAAAACATCCCGTGTCAAAATTTAAAATCTTTATCGGAACTATCCTGGCATCCGCCTGAAAATTCGTTTTAGCGGTATTAAAATAGTCAAGGCCAATGGCAGCCAGCATCGCGACTGCGGTACCATGATAGTGAAAGACCCGTAAAGGGTCAGGGTTTATTTTATCGGTAATATCGAGACCGTAATCAACTATCAGGTCGTGAAGAGGAGGGATATCCTTTACACCATTGTCAAGAATACCAATAATTACTTTGTCACTGGCAGGCGGGTTAATGGTAAAATTCCAGGTAAGTTCCGGCTGATTAAATAAGTTCTCTTTGATCGCTGGAACCCTCACGCTTTGAATCCTACAAATGATATCGAAATTAGAAGCAATGGTACGAATGGTG
>JAOQAL010000133.1 GCA_025963615.1 Chitinophagaceae bacterium
CCACTCCGAAAGTGGCGCCCCCAAACAGCAGGTTGGGGTAATGTTTTGAAACAAATAATCCGGATAATTGAAGGTCACCGCCAATAGATGGTCGTAACAGGCTGGTTTTATCATTACGGATAGAAAAAAGTCCATCGTTGGCAACCAGCATAGAGTTATTATCCTTAACCAGCGTAAAAGTCTGGTTTTGGGGAATCCGACTTACGTTTTCAAAGTGCTTATCCTTTTCATTAAAGCGTAATAAACCGTTGGTCGTGCCGGTATAAAGTACCCCATTATACCGCATCATGGAAAGCGTTGAAGTTGAAATTCCTGACTGGCTGGTAAACTGGGAAAGCGGCGAAGACATTTCTACGCGGGAAATTCCATTATCCAGTGCAAGCCACAAGGTGCCCTTGCTATCCGGGTAGACTGCATACACGGATTCATCCTGGAGACCCACCCCGCGGTTCAGCAACTGAAGAATTTTCCCATCGTTATCAATGATGGCCAGGCCCTTTCCCGTAGTGGATAATGCATAGTTACCATTCGCCAATCTTACAGCTTTATATAAAGTAGATGATTTGATCAGGCCATCCGCCTCCGTGGTAAAGGGAAGGAACGTTTTACCATCAAAAATAAAAAGACCGCTGTAAAACATTCCAACCAGGTATTGTCTTTTGCCAGTATCTGTTATACCCGATGGAGAATAGGGTAACATGACATGCATTCTTTCCTGTCCCAGAAATTCGCTACCGGGAATTAATTCCAACGAATCATTCTTCAATTGCAAGAGTCCTATGCCTTGCTCATGCACAAAATAGTTACCATCATTATAAAAAGCATACATGAATTTTGTCTTGGGCGACCAGCTCTTTAGTTCATTCTTTGCATTCAGCAGGAAAATATATTCTCTGGATTGGAAAAATATCCCCGCCGGGGTTGGATATACCGTCCATACGTCGAAGAATTGTCTTTTGGACGGAGGGATGTATTTTAAAAGTGAAACCGTAATCGTTTGGCCCAGGCTATCTTTTCCCAGGTAACCAAAATCTCCAACGGCCCCATAATAGATTCGGCCCATACTGTCTTTTGTAAAGGACCGGGCAATAATACCCCCTGGCGGTAATGCAATTTTGCGCCATTTAACTCCATCAAATTCAAGTATAGTACCCTGCACACCGAAATACATAATGCCCCTGTTGTCCTCAACAACCGCCCAGGTCTGGGGTAGGGCTCCAAAGGTCTTGGCGCTATAGTTTGTAATAAAAGGCAATCCTTGCTCAGGATTATTTTGCGAGAATCCATCAGATACATGAAGGAGAAGCAATATCGTGAAACCAAAAAAAGAGATTCTCTTTTTTGATGTAATCAGAAAGGGGAAATGTATTAGGCTCATAATGCAAGGTCTGGTTGAAAAGAAAAACTATTTTTTCCGGAGAAATAAAATGCTTTCATATCCTGGATTTCACCCGTTCAGTGATACAGTAACTGATCCTATAAATATAATTACAATCTTTAATAAGGCAATGGGCATTTTTATCGCAAAAAAGGGCCGGGATGCAAAGTAAAAAAAGCGAGAGGATTTTCTTGGGTTCAAATCAGCAGGCGGTCAATTAACAATTTTCCAAATTAAGAATTCAATACCACGATACATTTTAAAGAGGTTTGAGATATTGAATTACGCGGCTATTTTTTTGCGAAAAATGAAATGACCTCCGCTGAAAACTCTTTGCTTTGATGTGTTGTATTATGAACACCCGGCACTGTTTTGTAAACTGCATTCGGTAATAACAGACTAAGGTCTTTTGCCGAACCATTGTCGGAATCCTTATCACCACATAGTACCAAAACGGGGTTTTTAATTTTTCCCAGTTCTTCCTTGCTGGTTGAAGGTTGACCATTCTGCGAATAAGCCAGGGCAAGCTGATCGAGCCCCCGGTCTTTTATAGATTTTACCAGAGGTTCGAGTTCTTTTACCGAATCTCCCATTAGGGCATGGTAGAACATGATGCGGCGGGGCCATTCCGGATTGGTGAAATCTGAACCCATGCCGCCTATTACAGCTTTATCCAGTTTTTTATCCAACACCAAAAGACGGGCAAGAATGATAGATCCCCGGGAATAACCGAGTGCGTTATATTTTTTTATATGCAGCTCACTGGTAAGCTTCATGATGTCTTTTGCCTCTGCATCATGTTGATAAGCTTCCGGTGTATGCGGCTTATCGGAAAGGCCATTACCTCTTAAATCGAGTGTGATTACTTTATATCCTGCACGCAACAGGTCGGTGTATAATACGGTCGTTTTCCATGACTCGCCATTTCCTGTAAATCCATGAATCAATATAACAGGCTGCCCGTTTCCCGCTGCCTGGTAATGAATTTTTATTCCGTCAAAAGATGTAAAAAAACTACCGGAATCAGTTTGCGCACCCAGGTTACCGGCTGCCAACCAGGAAAATAAAAAACAACAGAAAATATTTTTATACCCGCAGATCTTTATCATAGCCATAGTTTGTTTAAAATTAATCATTACCCGATTTATCCCCTATAAACCAATGTTCCTTATTCCGGAATAGAACATTAAAGGTAGTGAGAGACCCATAAATGCGGGTAATATATTGTTGCAGGTTGACCTTGTCTTCGTCAGTTAAAATCTTATGAGCATTGATCTGCTGTTCCATTACCCGCAGCCGGTCACGCAACATCACAATCTTGTGAAAGAATATATCCACCGGAATTTCTTTTGGCTTAAGGGTTTTATCAGCCGGTTGCAGCAGCAGGGTGCCACCGATCCAGCGATCGCCCAGCGGAACATTTTCCTGGAATCCGCCCCAGAGCCTTAATATTTTAAGCAACGATTTTTCTACGTCACTATGGGTTTCTATTTCCGCGGTTACATTTTCAGGAATAATATCATCGAGCTTCGGATCTGTTTTATCGATTTCTTTTATGCCATGATTAATGAATGAAATAAGATAGGTTGCGAAACGGACACCTACTATGACGCCGGGGCCAAAATGAGTATGCTGTAATCTGGTACCAATACCAAGTGTTGTCTGCTCCATATTGCTGTGTTTAAAAGATTAATTTATACTAAAATCCGACCTTGCATGCCGGCAGGCAGGTAACCACCGGCCAGCTTGGCTGGCGCCCGGTTTTTTAAAAATAGCTAATAGGCATGCGAAAGCTAAATTCAAATACTTTTTTATTTTAAAAAAAATATAATTTGTACCAGCCCCCAGCCCCCAGCACCCAGCATCTAGCTTCCCCCATCCAGCGTAGAAACATCTTTATGCATGTCCGGCATCTTCTCCCGTTCCCCAATCTGCTGGCGCCACATAGCATAATACAATCCTTTTCGGGCCACTAAAAAATTGTGAGTACCCTGCTCCGTTATTTTTCCTTTTTCCAACACATAGATAGTGTCCGCATGCATGATGGTAGACAGGCGATGCGCTATGAGAATAGTAATTTGTTTTTTTTCAGCAGATACCTTTTTTACTGTTTCCGTAATATCTTCTTCCGTTAGTGAATCCAGTGCCGAGGTAGCTACATCAAAGATCAATAAGCGGGGTTGGCGAAGCAATGACCTGGCAAAAGACAAACGTTGTTTCTCTCCCCCCGATAATTTTTTTCCTCCTTCGCCCAGGATCGTATCTAACCCTTTTTCAGACTCCTGAACAAGATTCAGGGCAGATGATCTTTTCAATGCAGAAAAAATTTCTTCATCCGTGGCATCCGGTTTCACAAATAAAAGGTTGTCGCGGATAGTGCCTGAAAATAATTGCGTTTCCTGCGTTACAAAACCAAGTTGCCTCCGCACCTGGTTATACCGGATATCTTTTGATGAAATATTATCGTACAAAATTTCACCATTGACAGGCGTGTAGAGGCCTACCAA
>JAOQAL010000143.1 GCA_025963615.1 Chitinophagaceae bacterium
GTCCAACAGAGCCGTAAGATTGCGGATCGCACGGTGCGATGAGGTCGCCTGGGTACTGACAAATAATTTCAGTACAAACTGCGGCTCTTTGATCTTAACAGCTGGATGTTTCACCATTACTTAAATTGATCGGGTGAGTAAAACTACGATAAATCTAACTTAAAAGCAATTGATGGTTAATGCCTTTGATCGATCACAAGGAACCTATTTGAATCAATTTCCTATCGCTACAGGCCTAAGGGTAAGCTAAAATAAAAAGTACTGCCTTTTCCGCTTTCGCTTTCTACCCAGATCTTACCATCCTGGCGCTCGATGATCTCGGCGCTCAGGTACAGGCCGATACCGAAACCGGAGATATGCTGGGTATGGTTACTGCTGACCCGGTAATAACGTTCGAATAATTTATTGAGATCATGTGGCTTAATACCCATCCCCTCGTCTTGAACACTTACTTGTGCGCTGCCGCCGGCTATCCCGCATTTAATGTTAACCAATTTTCCTTTAGGTGAATATTTAATGGCATTGCTCAATAAATTGGAAAGGACGGAGCCGATCTTGTCCCGATCAGCAAATACCGGCAAAGGTTCGCAGGGTTCAAAATTAAATACATGGCCGGAAACGGTGAGCCGGGCTTCATCAATCGTCTCAGCGATCAGCTCATCCAGGTTAAAGTATTGTTTTTCGATATGGATCTTGCCGGATTCCAGGCGGGCGATATTTAAAAAGCCATTGATCATACCCGTCATTTTTTTGATCTGCCTATTCGCTTTCTCCAGCGCCGTCGGAACAAAGGGGTCCGCATTCGATTGTAATTTTTGATTCAGTAACTGGATCAATGCGGTCAGCGAGGTCAGCGGTGTTTTGAGTTCGTGGCTCACCATACCGATAAAATCATTTTTGCGGACCTCATCCTGTTTTTTTTCGGATATGTCCCGGGCGATCTTCGATACTCCGGTTATGTTGCCTTCAGCGTCCCGGACGGGCGAGATCGTGAGTGAAAAATCAATAAGTTTGCCGTCGCTGGTTAATCTTTTCGTTTCAAAATGATCCACCCGCTCACCCTGTTTTATCCGGGCGATGATCTGGGGCTCCTCTTCACGGCGATCTTCCGGGATCAGTTTAAGGATAGATTGCCCGATCATCTCGGCCTCAGTGTAGCCGAAGATCCGTTCAGCGGCATGGTTCCAGCTGGTGATAATGCCCTCCAGTGTTTTGCTGATGATCGCATCGTCTGAGGACTCAACAATGGCGGCAAGTTTGGCGCTTTTTTCCTCCGCCTTTTTCAGGTCGGTAATGTCCAGGGCAATGATCAGTCCGGCATACACCCCTTCTTTTTCATCACGCAGCGGTACAAAATCTACCTGGTAGTCCGTATCGCCATCACCCTTACGGCTCATGCGGAATTGTTCGCCTGCCAGAACCCGTTCATAAAGTTCCCGGCTGGCGGTATAGCGTTCCGGTGAGGTAATGTCTGCCAGGTGCTTGCCGATATGATCCGCGCTGTTATAATGCAGCCTGTCAAGCAGGTCACCTTCGAGTGTCAGTACCGTATGGTCAGGGCTGATCACCATGACCAGCGAGCCGGGGATATTGCGGGCGATGGATCTGAATAAGTGTTCGCTCTTTTCCATTTGCCCGCGGGTAACCAGGAGTTCCTCATTGGTCGCCTGGTACTCTTCATTGGCGGCGGCCAGGTCCTCATTGATCGCGGTCAGTTCTTCGTTCAGCGCCTGGGTTTCCTCCTCGTTTTCCTGTAAGGCCTTTGTCCGCAATTCCACCTTTTCTTCCAATGATTGGTTCAATGCAACGATTTCTTCCTGCGCTTCAACCAATTCTTCATTAATAGCGGTTAATTCCTCGTTGGAAGCCGTAATTTCTTCGTTAGCAGCAGTGAGTTCTTCATTAAATGCGGCAGTTTCCTGTTCCTTAATATACAGTTCTGCTTGCAAGCGATCTTTTTCTTTAATGTCACGAGTGACCTTGATATAAGATAGCACGGAAATGAATACACCCAATAAGATCGCCAGGACAATAAATAAGGGCACCAAAACGGCATAATGGTTCAAGCGCTCTATTCTATGATCCAGGAGCCGCTGCTCGTCGTTTTCTGTTTTACTGATAGCCTCACGCAGCGCGTCCATTGCCGCTTTGCCTGCATCCAGGTCATTAGCAGTGATCGTTTTGCCCTGCTGACGCTGGTCAATAAGGGACTGCAGGATCGTCATCCGTTGCTGTAATACCCGGCGGATCTGCCGTAAGTTTTGCTGTTGCTGCGGATTGTCTTTCGTGAGCGCCACGACCTCGTTAACAAGGTCAACCGCTTCTCTGTAAGCCCCGTTATATGGTTCCAGGAATACTTTCCTGTTGGTTAATAAAAAACCACGCTGACCTGTCTCGGCATCTTTCATGACCGATAGGGTGCGTTCCAGCTTTTGCACGATCATATTACTGTGCGCTACGGCACGATTGCTTTGCAGCAATTGGTTAACAGTCCGGTAAGAAATAAAACCAACAACCACCAGCATCAGGGTAGAAATGAAATAGCCGATCTGGAGATTCCGGTTAAAGTTGAGATACATAGGTAGCTAGTTAACAGTTGAGCGATAAAAATAACGAATTTGAACTTTGAAAAAAACAAGAAAAAATATTGTAAGGCCCACGATATAGCCTTATAAATACGAGTGAGAAACAATGACGACGAAGGCCTGTTTAAAATCATACAGTATGAGTGATTAACTGGAAGATATGTTAGAGAGACCCAAATTCGTGATTGTAGGTACGTCCGCAGACGGACTGAGTGCACTAGTCGAATTTAGTTAGCCAGTTACAAGCCGATTCTCCGACCCGATATTGGTTGTTCAGGATATTCGACCGGCAATGTTACTTTAGACGCCCTGAGTAAGAACTGGAAAGGGTTATTTACTCCGTCGTGTAGTCTGCGTTACAACCATTGCATGTGCTGACAGCAACTCGGGCGTTCATCGCATACATTCCTATTATGATAACTATTCAATAAAAGAAAATCTCACTTACTGATCAACTTCATATACACGACCGTTTTAAGCAAGTCTTCTTTCCTGTGGCGTGAGATAGGAAGCTGTTTCCCATCAATAAAAACCCGTCCTCCTGAAATGGCGTCTATTTTATGGGTGTTAATCAGATAGGATTGATGTATTCTGAAAAACGAGTCTTTAGGCAGCATTTCCTCTAAGGAAATCATGGTTTGATGAATAATAAAGGTCTTATCTTTGAAGTGCAGTTTCAGGTAATTCTGCATGCCCTCCACAAATAAAATATCTTCCCAGATTATCCGCTGAAAGGTATCTCCCTGTCTGATATACATATCTGCGTCAGCGCCGTCCCTATTATTTTGTAATATAATACGGGATTGAAACAGATCCAATGCCTTGTTTGCTGCCTGAAAGAAACGCTGAAACTCTAAAGGCTTCATCAGATAATCTACAACATTCAATCTAAAGCCTTCTAGGGCATGCTCGGAATAGGCCGTGGTCAATATCGTGAGCGGAGATTTTTCTAATGACTCCAGAAACTCCAATCCGGACAGCATCGGCATATTAATATCCAAAAACATTAGGTCAATATCCTTCACTTTCAGTATCTCTGTTGCCTTTATGGCAGAGGTACAAGTATCTGCGACCTCTAAAAAATCCAGTTGGTTAATGAAGTTAACCACCCCTTTAATGGCTATCGGTTCATCATCCACAACCAAACATCTTAATGGCGGACTAGTGGTTTGTTTTGATAATATCTCCGGCATACTCTATATTTTGATAACCAATTTGGTATAATAAATCATTTCAGAATCTTTTATGATCAGGCTGTAATTATCTGCATACAGAATAGCTAAACGTTTTTTTACATTCTCCAGTCCTAATCCCGAAATACTGTCTTTTTCCCGATAAATATTCGATTTGGAATTTTCAAGTTCCAAACAGATTGAATCGGCTGTTTGCTCAAAACCGATATTTACATAAGGTTTTTCAGCTATACAACGAGACACATGTTTAAAGGCATTTTCTATAAAGGTGATCAATAATAAAGGAGGAAATTCCTTCGTGTTATCTTCAACTTTCCACGAACAATTGATGGTCAGCTCATTTCCCCATCTGACTTTTTCTATCTCAATAAAGTCTTTTAAAAATTGAACTTCCTGCGCGATGCTTACCTTTCTGCTTTTATCACTATTGAGTTGATAACGAAGTATTTTAGAATATTTTATGAGTAAGGAAGATGCTAAACTTACATCTTCTACCATTAATATATTAATGTGATTCAATACATTAAACATGAAATGCGGACTGATTTGTTGCTGAAGTATCTGTAGCTGCGATTCAAGCAAAGCTTCATGGAGCTTCATACTTTCCTTGTGAAAGCGCAGCCCGCAAAATCCAAAGTTTACAAATAAGGCCACCAGCAGCGCATTGATATAAAGGATACCCATTTGACTCCGCCCTAATAACAGATCGGATGGCGCGAAAAAGCCGTTTTGTTCCAGGTAGAGAAAGCCATGAAGAATAGCCGGTATAAATAGAGCGGATGCAGCTGACACCAAAAAAAACTGCCCAACAAACAAAAGCATCCTTTTTTGCCGCATTGCTTTTTGCAACAGGGTTTTGCTCAGATAGCTTGTAAATGGATATAAACTGGCCATGATACATAATGCCAGCAAACCACCTTCCAGCATCGATGAGTCCGGTATATACCGAAACCAAAAGACAACGGTTAGAAATATCCATATCAGGATAACGAACCGGTCATAGTTTTTCAAAAGCTTCATGCCGTAAAGTTAACCGTAATAATCTATAGCGCTATTACCAGGCGTCAAAGCTAAACGCCTATCGGTCAAAACAACCTCCACCTTACTGCGATCTTCAATTTATGGCCCAATTACCAGGCGTCAAAGTTTAAAGACCATCGGTCAAAACTATTTCTATCTCATTGCCCTCAGCTTGATATTTGTCTCCATAAACGTTAGAAAACGTATTGTTTATTGAAACCGTTTATTTAAAAGTATGAGATTATTATTGATTTGTGTGTTTATTATAAGTATTGCTTCTACAAATAGCAGTGCGCAAGTTTTTTTCAAGACCGAATATTTCGGAACATCCAGGTATAAGGTATCTGAAGGTGATTCCAGTCAGACAATAGGAAACAGTAAAGGTTCAGCAATGGTTTATCAGGGCGGTATAAACATTCCCCTGTCCATGAAATTGAATGAGAAAAATCGTCCTACGATGTGGTCTGTCAGTGCCGGTGGAGCCTATGTTAAACTCAATAATCAAAATTTCACAGAGCCTTTGGTTATTGATGAAATCCTGAACCTGGGCTTAAGTCTTAATTACCTGCGGCCATTAAATGACCGATGGTCGTTAAAAGCGGGTATAGGTGGCGGGATTTTTATGCCAAGTGCTGATCTGTCGCAACTGAGATTTAGAAATGTATTGGGTAGTGCCAGCGCTGTATTTATTCGTCATTTAAAACCAAATCTCGATATAGGCGGAGGGCTTGCTATCAATAACTCTTTCGGATTTCCAATGCTATTTCCTGCCTTTTATCTTAATTGGACAACTTCAGGGCGTTATGCAGTTCATGTTTCGTTGAAGGACGGTCTAGAAATGTCAGCGGGCTATAAAGTCAATAATAACTTAAAGCTAAGTTTTGTGGTTGAGATTAATGGACAGATGGCTTTATTGGAACAAGATGGAAAAGATAAAATGTTCACCCACCAATATGTTGTTATGGGATTGCGTCCGGAAATAAAGTTAGGGAAACGGGTTTCTATACCGATCACTGTTGGATTAAATGCTACGCGCACTGCACAAATAACCGATAGAAGTTTAAAGACCATTTTTCAGGATAAGGGATATTCTTTCCGGGCATCTCCTTATGCCTCAGCAGGGCTGCAGGTTGGGTTTTAACCTACATCTTACGAAGACTGTTTATGGATAAACTCCGGTTTGGTTAGTATTAAACATATAAAAAACCTTTGGCCGGTGTTTTCTTATCTTTGCTTTAAATAGGGGTCAAATACGTCCCTTTCTATATGGATGAAAAAGAGTACAGCGAAGAGCATCTTACTGATTGCAATTACTTTTATCGGCTCGTATGCAACAGTATTCATAATACTTCCTTATTCCTATTTGACGGCTTACGTCGGCATGCCGGTTTCAAAATTGATAATAGATTTTTCGGTTAACCTGTTGTTTTGTGTGGTTATTGTTGAGTTATCCCTGTTCATAGACCGGGTATTGAACAAAAAGATCCCGTGGATGGTGCATCCCGTAAAACGCCTGCTCACGCAAACGTTTTTTCAAATACTGGGGGTACTGGTTCTTATTATTTGTTTGGCATTGCTCTATCTGATATTCGGAGATCCTGTGACGGTGAAATCCCCGCACGTTGCTTTAAGGCAAGGAATGTATGCCATTACTTCAATGGTATTATGGGCATTGATAATCAGCACCCTGAATACCGGCGATTTTTTACTGAAAAATTGGAAAACCGCCACCATGAAGGCAGCTGCATTTGAGATAAAGGCTGCCCAAAGCAAGCAATTAGCAGCTGAAACAGAACTGCAGGCGCTTAAGTTGCAACTCGACCCGCATTTTGTTTTCAACAATCTAAGTGTGCTTTCAGAATTGATATTGAAGGACCAGCAATTGGGATATGACTATACAGAGAACTTTGCAAAAGTTTACCGGTATCTGTTAATCAATTCTAAAAAGAAACTGATCACGCTGCGTGAGGAGCTTAAATTTCTGGATGCCTACCTTTTTCTGATCAATATAAACTTTCTGAGAAGGATAATAATAACGACGATATACGTATCTGGACAACGGACCGCGTTCAATATGCGCTGTCCAGTTATGGACAACAGGGCAAGTCATTTATTATGCTGACCATGCAATTTGTCCGCAAGGATATTGACCCTGCATTTCATTGATCAGGTAGTAGCCCTAGTAGGCCTCGACGCTAATTCTTACCTGAAGTATGTTTCATGGGCTTTAACTTCGTAGCGAAATATATTGCTTTAACTAAGAACAGAATTAATACGAATTATAAAAGGTGGGTGTTATATAAAATATCGTGTCAATAAAGAAAAGAATGCCTTTATCCGACAGCACATTCTCATCGTGCAGGTCTTCAAATATTAAACCGAGATCTACGTTGAAATAGTCGTTGTTCTTTTTGAGTTGAAAACCATTATACAACAGAAATTGCCTGACGAGATCAAGGTCGGTTGGTTGCGTAGCCACTACAAAGTCCTGTTTAACCACCGCATGGAGTTCTGTATTGATTAGCTTAAAACCTAAAAACGAATAGGCTGTTGCAGGAAAGAAATAGTTGTGAAGCAATAGGCTGTTGAAATAATCCAGCCAATATTCATAAAAGATCCCCGCATTGGTTTTAAGGATCTCAGATTCACTTAACCGGTATACCTTTTGTTCCGCACCCTCACTAATAAAATCACTTTCTGAAATTTCATCACCGTAAAAGAGGTTTTCCGCGTTGGTGAAGGCTAAGATTGCTTCTGCCTCTTTACTTTTGAGGTACTGCTGTTTTTGAGGGTCGAAGCCTGCTTGCGCATATCCTCTAAGGAAAGTTTGGGCCTTTTTGAGTGCGCTTCCCGTGCCAGACTGTTCATCTCCGAGAATGATATGTTGTAATTCATCTTTGATGTTTTTCATTAATTAACAATATTCAAATATAACAGATTAAAATTAAGTTTCAAAAACGCGCGCTACAGTTTGGGATTTGTGGATCCAGATTAAAACCAGCATTAAAAACTTAAATCAACTGCTCAGTTAAGTGCACAGAAGTTGATGTTTCTGAAGGTCTTTGGGGGGTTATTAATGAAAATACTTTCAAAGTTAAGGACGTGCGCCTGGTTGGGCTCGAACCAGGGACCATGTTTTTTTTGTCTTTGTAAATAGCTGATTTTTAGATATTTTTGTAATGTCAGAGAGGTGATTCCCCAAAACGGCCACCAGGCCTTTTGTGCACCTTGTAAATGATTGAAAATCAGTACGAAATAGAGATATGAGTGTAGCCCAGGTGGGCGCACAAAACCCTCATCAGGCAGAGTTTTCAACCCTCTAAGTTATTGACTTAGAGGGTTTTTTTTTTGTTTATCTCTCAAAAATGGTCGATAGCTTTGTGACGCTGGAATTTTCTATTTAGGATTTAGAACGAGTAGGTAGCTTTATGCTATTTATTTTTCATTGTTTTTTGCCATTCGTCCTGGGTTAGAATTTCTAAAAACTCATCGCGAAAGTGCCATGCAGATACATACCCAGCTGAGACAACGAAACTTATTACCCAAGTTGTCTTTGCCCTCCATAATTTAAATGCACAAATGTCTGTCGCGGTGATAAAAGGACTTGTTTCACCTAAATGTTGATGTGAGGATGCTTTTATTGTTTCTTTACCACCAGT
>JAOQAL010000151.1 GCA_025963615.1 Chitinophagaceae bacterium
AGCGCCGTTATATGGAAACATTTGGCGCTTATGCACGTCAGTTTATTGGTGATATGGAAAGGCCGGATGTTGATAAGATCACCGGTCTGTCTCCGGTTATTTCCATTGAACAAAAAACGACCAATAAAAATCCACGTTCTACTGTCGGTACTATAACAGAGGTGTATGATTTCCTGCGCCTTCTTTATGCAAGGATCGGAGAAGCCTATTCGTATAATACGGGTAAGAAAATGGTGAAATGGAGCGAAGAGGAAATCGTTCAGAATATATTTACCCGTTTTAAAAATAAAAAAATAAGTATCCTGGCACCGTTAGTTCGTGGACGAAAAGGTCATTACAGGGAATTGTTTGAAGATGTGCGCAAAAAAGGTTTTTTAAAAGTGAGGATTGATGGTGAGATAAAAGATATTGTCGCTAAAATGCAGGTAGACCGGTATAAGATACATGATATAGAACTGGTGGTAGACCGCTTGCAGGTAACAGATGATTTAAAGACGAGATTGAGCCAAAGCGTTCAGTTATCGTTGAAGCTGGGGAAGGATTTAATTTTCATTTCTATCGATAATGAAAGTGGGCCTAAAAGCAAAGCTGCTCCGAGGACCGAAGACCCGGCTGGTTCAGTGATTCAATATAGCAAGTTACTGATGTGCGAGGATACGGGCATCAGTTATGAAGAGCCTTCGCCGAATGCTTTTTCGTTCAATTCACCCTATGGCGCCTGCCCGGTATGCAAAGGGTTGGGAACTACCTTTCATGTGAATATGGAATCCGTAATTCCTGATGTTACACTGAGTATCAGCGAGGGTGGTATTGCTCCTTTGGGAGAAGAAAGAGATGCCTATGTGTACAGGCAGATGAATGAAGTTGCTAAACGGAATAAGATTTCACTGGCTACACCTGTAAAAGATCTTCCGGCGAAAGCATTGAATATTTTACTGTATGGAAACGAAGAAGGAACAGAAACTGAAATAGATTTTGAAAATGTGAAGTTCGATCCGGCGGCTCCTTATGAAGGTATTATTAATATGCTGAACCGTTGGTTCAATAATGGATATAGTGAAGGAGTCCGGGATTGGGCGGAAGCTTATATGCAGTTAAAACCCTGTGAGTCCTGTGGCGGAGCCAGGTTGAAAAAAGAAAGTCTGTGGTTTAAAATCAATAACCGGAATATTGCAGAGCTAAGCAATATGAACCTTGATAACCTGGCTGCGTGGATGGATGGACTTGAATTAAGAATCAGCAACAGGCAGGTGGCTATTGCTAAAGATGTATTGAAAGAAATCCGGGAACGGCTTCAGTTCTTATTGAATGTGGGCCTGACTTACCTGACATTAGGCCGGGCCTCCAAAACACTCAGCGGCGGTGAATCGCAACGCATACGATTAGCTACGCAGATCGGGTCACAATTACAACGCATAAATTATATATTGGATGAACCTTCTATTGGATTGCATCAAAGGGACAATCATCGTTTGATCGAAGCGTTGAAAAACCTGCGGGATATTGGTAATAGTGTATTGGTGGTAGAACATGATAAGGATATCATGCTGGCTGCTGACTATCTTATAGACATTGGGCCGAAAGCAGGGTATCATGGTGGCCAGATTGTAGCGCAAGGCAAACCTTCGGATTTATTGAAACTTGATACACTTACATCAAGTTATCTGAATGGCCATCGCAAAATTGCCGTTCCCGCAGAACGAAGAAAAGGCACTGGAAAATTTTTAGAATTGCGGGGTGCAAAGGGAAATAACCTGAATAATGTAGACGTGAAGTTTCCTTTAGGAAAATTTATTGTGATATCAGGTGTAAGCGGGAGTGGTAAGTCAACATTAATCAACGAAACACTGTACCCGATTCTGTCGCGGCATGCATACGGTTCAAGAGTTACGCCGCTGGAATATAAATCAATTAAGGGCCTGGAGAATATTGATAAGGTTATTGAGATTGATCAGTCTCCCATTGGCCGCACACCAAGAAGCAACCCGGTGACCTATTGTGGTTTTTTTACCGAAATAAGAACCTTGTTTGCCTCTATACCGGAAGCTAAAATCCGCGGATATAATGCGGGTCGTTTTTCATTTAATGTAAAAAGTGGCCGCTGTGATGTGTGTGAAGGCGGCGGCATGCGGGTTATTGAAATGAATTTTTTACCGGACGTGTATGTTCATTGTGAAAAGTGTAATGGTAAAAGATATAACCGGGAAACACTGGAGATACGTTACAAAGGCAAATCAATTGCCGATGTGCTGGATATGACAGTAGAAGAAGCGGTGGAATTTTTTCAGCCGGTTCCTTATTTATACCGGAAAATAAAAGTGCTGGAAGAAGTGGGGCTTGGATATATTACCCTGGGACAATCAGCGGTAACCCTTAGTGGAGGTGAAGCACAGCGTGTAAAACTATCAACGGAATTAGGAAAGAGGGATACGGGGAAGACATTCTATATTCTGGATGAACCAACGACAGGTTTACATTTCGAAGACATCAGGCATCTGCTGGATGTATTGAATAAACTGGTAGATAGGGGGAATACCGTACTCGTTATTGAACACAATATGGATGTAATTAAAGTAGGGGATCACATCATTGATATTGGCCCTGAAGGAGGGGATGGTGGCGGGAAAATATTGTTTGAAGGAATACCGGAAGAGCTATTGAAATGTAAAGAAAGTTATACAGCGCATTTTTTAAAAGAGGAAATAAAATAATTATGGAATCTATCATTATTGATATGGATGAAGTGATGGCGGACACCATGAGAGGAATGATTAATTGGTACAGGGAAAACGGGTATGACGGAGCCATTGATTTTGGAAAAATGCCAGGCGGGTCATGGATCAAAGGATTTCCGGAGCAGCACCAGGCGATGGTGCGATCGCATATTTTTGATCCCGGTTTCTTCCGTAACCTGCCGGTGATGAAAGACTGTGCGGAAGTGATTGAACAACTGAATAAAAAATATAGAGTTTTTATTGTTTCTGCCGCCATGGAATTTCCTCATTCGTTAAAAGATAAGCTGGATTGGCTGAATGAACATTTTACCTTTCTTACCTGGCAGCAATTTGTTTTTTGTGGCAGCAAAAGCATTGTACAGGGCGACCACATGATTGATGACCTGGTAAGGAACTTTACCGGCTTCAAGGGGAAACCGTATTTGTTTAGCGGGCCACATAATTCAGAAATCAGCGGCTATGACCGGTTGAATAGCTGGAAAGAGGTGGCAGCAGTTTTTTTATGAGATCACGGTCCGGTGGAGGCCATTAGAATGGCGCCATTTCTAAGTCTGCTATTCCGGTCAGATGGAGATCCTCAAAGCGGGGGTAGCAGGCATAAGTATCCTGCTCACAATGAAACCAAGGACCATATA
>JAOQAL010000170.1 GCA_025963615.1 Chitinophagaceae bacterium
GCAAAATCAACCGGGGTACCCCCAACCAACACACGCAAATCGCTGCACCGGTGATGCTGAGAATAATCCAATGGGTAGTACTCGTCCCGCTTTTCACGAGAGCGCAATCCGTCGAGCCCTTCGATTCCCTGATGGCGGACATAATTTACAATAACGAAACCGGGTTGAATGGGCAAATTGAGTTGCTCCATAATTATAAAGAAAAAAATTGGCTTAGCCTCCTTCCTTCGATCGGCTATGACCTGGTTACAGGCCGGCCACTGGTGAATTTTTCATTCAACAATTTCATTTCCATGAACCAGCGCAAAAGGGATTTGAAATTCCAGGCCATTCAATTAAAAGACCGCTATCACAATCAACTGATCAATGACACTATAACCTGCCAGGTTTATTATAAAGAATTGAAAGAGCTGCTGCAAAACTATGCCGGGCAACTTTCACTGCTTGACAGTTCTTTCAAATTGCTGCAAATCAAACTGGAAGAAAATAAAAAATCAGAAGCTACCAGCGAAGACGTTTTGAAAGTAAAACTGGAACTGGAAAAATTGCGATTATCAATCAATCAATCCAGGAACGTTATTTCAGCCAAGACTCTGCAGATTTCACTCTTGATAAAAAGACCTGTTCATTATAATATCCCTTAAATCCTGAGTGAAGAAAACGCAGCGATAGTCTATGGTTTTTGGTTTTGGTTTATAGTGAATGGTTATGGCGCGGGCCAAACTCCACCAGGAAGAAAGAGAGAACCCACAGTAAATTTCAAGTAATATAAAACCTTAACTCCATGACAAAATTAAAATTAACAGGAACCACCAGCAGGAAAGATTTTTATTTTCCTGGCAGGCTGAATAAAACGGGTACCACCACCCGAAAATATTTTGCCCTCATCTTACGCTGTTACTTATTGTGTCACCCACCATTCAGATGGATTAGATACAGGATGTTGCTTATTAAAATATTCCTGTTTTCAGGCGTACCATGCAAAAGATTGACATAGCCTTTGGCGACGGCTCCCCTACGCCCTCTTCGCTCAAAAGAACGGAACGGAATAGCTGAACAAGATAAATTAACACTTTTAAAAAAATGGTATGGAAAATAAACAACTACATTATCTAAGTGAAGAGAAAGCCAATCAGCTCCTGAACGCAGTAAAAAATCCGCGCCACCGGTTGATTATAATGCTATTGCTGGATTGCGGATTGAGGGCTGCTGAATGTACCAACCTGAAATATTCAAATTTCAATTTCAAAGACAGGACGCTCCATGTAAAAAATGTAACGAAAACAAATAGAGAATTTAACCGGTGCATTCCCATACCCGGCAGGCTCTATCGCGAACTCGGAAATTTTATACACTCAAAAACCGGAACGGATAGTATAGGTTCGGAAGCCTGGCTGTTCCCGTCAAAAACCGATCTCGGTCATCTTAATCGGACGACAGTAAATCAACTGCTGAATCGGGCATTTAAAAAACTGGCCTTAGCAAATTTAGAGCCCCATCTACTGAGACATAGGTTTGCGGTGAAACAGCTTTCTTCCGGTATGCCGGTTCATAACATTAAAAACCTGTTGGGGCAGTCAGACATAAGGTACATGCTGAAGGATAAACCCATACCCGTTGAAGAATTGAAAAAGAATGTTGACAAATGGAGCTACCTTAATTCAACGCTCCAAAGGCTTTTGACAAAACTCTTCCCCAAGCCCCGCTTGTCTATATCCCCCACGAGCATCGATATCAATTTAAATGCAGGGGGGCCTGTAACATTTGGACGAAAGGAAGTTGTCGCACAACTGAATGATCTTGTAAGCCGTAAAATCAATTGTGTAATCATCGGCACCATCGGTGTTGGCAAGTCACACCTCCTGGAAGCATTCGAAGAATCTGTAAAGGACTCTGAAACTGTAAAGGTCCTGAAACTGGATGATGCCAATGAGTTAAAATCAACCCTGGCACAAATGCTGATCTATATTCTTAAGACAGACCAGCAAGGAGTTTACGAGTTTCTCTTCCCCGGATATGATCATACCAAAGCGGTGAACACAGTGAGCCGCGGCACTATCCTGCACATCGCCAAAGAGATCATAAAACTCACGGAGAAAAAATACTATACCCTGCTTATTGACAATGTTGACCAGATTAGTCTTAAATCGGTTAAAATTCTGGACCTGTTTAAAGACCATTTTACCATCATTACTACAGCCCGCGCTATACCGGTAGCCCGCTCCTCCTTCATTTGGAATTTTGAGATCATCCGGTTGCAACCATTGAAGAGGGAATTTGCCTTGCAATTGATCCATAAATTATCTTATGGACTTGAAGTAAATGATTTCGAGTTATACAGAAACCATATTTTCGAACAGACCAATGGCAATCCCCGGGCTATCGCCGAAATAATAGAACGGTACCGGAAAGAACCTGTTATTACCAATGAAGTGATCCGGAATATCCGGCATACCGGTGCCTTACCGGAATATGACTGCACTTTCCTGGTCCTGCTTTTCCTGGCCTGTGTAGCCTGCCTGCGTTATTTGAATCATGAGGTACAGAACGCATCATTCCGTGTGTTAGGGGGAATTGCCCTGGTGTTTCTG
>JAOQAL010000208.1 GCA_025963615.1 Chitinophagaceae bacterium
CGGCAATAAGGTGATTAATTCATTGGTTCCGGCAGCCGACTCACCTTCGATCAATAATGTCATATTTTTTTGCCATCCCGCAAATGAAATTGCATAGCCATCCATGGAAGATTGCGGATAGAAAGGAATATCAATGGTAGCAAATACATCGATCGCTGATACAAGTCCTGCAGCCTTTTGGAATGGGAGCCATTCAGGGGATAGTGTTTTTGTATGTTCCCGGATTAATTTCCTGGCTTCCCCAACCGGGATTAAATTTAGGGCCATGTTCATTTTATTTGTTCTTACAAATTAACGCTATCCTGCTGTCAGTTGGTTATTTCAGGCCATAAGAAACAGTTATATAATAAAAGCCTCCGATCCGCGGACCACCTGCTATGGAATAGTAATAACGGTTCAGTAAATTACTGGCGCCTGTTTTTATCCTGACCTTGGTTTTTGTAAACAGGTAACTGAGCTGTGCATCCACTACGGCATAAGCTGCGACCCGGGCGTTTACCAGGAATGATTGCCAGTAATAACTGGTTTGCCATTTGAATGTAATACCCGCGCCGAAATTTTTGTAAATATTTTCATTGGCAAGCGAGATGTTTGTTATCCATTCGGGGGTATTGAAGCCATCTTCCAATCCGTCTTCATTTACGGATTTTTTCAGCCTGGAATAAGACGTATTGGCCCTTGCTGCGTAACCCTGTTTGAAATGATAAATTAACCCGGCGCTGAAACCGTAATTGTGAACAATAGTCTGCGAATTCGTCCACATCCGGTAAGGATTTTGTTTTGTTTTATCATATAAAAAATAAGGAATACTGTCTGCGATATGGGTATTGGGCACATTCATATTTGCCTGCGCGATAAATGAGCGGTATTTATTGAAATACAGGTCGGCGTCGGTAAACAACTTTCCTTTCAATATGACTCCTTTATAGCCAGCCTCAAAAGCATTGATATGTTCCGGTAGTATATAGGTATAGGGATTCTTTTTTAATAATGATTTATTCTTTTCAATGGAGGCGTTTTTCGATAAGCCGTTCTGATTAATATCAGATAAAACAGCGGATTGGAATGCCGCAATCGATGATTGCAGCCACGCATTTTCAAAAACTCCGCTGGACATCGCCGGTAATCCACCGACTCTTTTTACGCCTCCACTGTTTACATTAGAATAGGCTTCAAACAGGCTCGGGTAACGGTAACCGCTCTGGAATGATACCCTGAAATTATGATTATAGACCGGTGAATAAACCGCGGTAAAACGGGGGTTGAACAACATAGAGAAATAATCATTTTTATCGCCCCGGAGAATAGCGCCTATTTTCAGTTTGTTATTCAAAATTGTTTTTGTGAGGGATAAAAAACCTCCTGTTTTACTATAATGGATATGGTCGTATTCGTTTCCTTTTACCGGGTTGATAAAATAATTACCATCGGGAACGATAATATAGGTTCTGTGATCGAAACCTGCAAGTACTTCCAACCCTGTATTCTTTTTCAGGTCATGCAACAGGCTTTTCGTAAGATTCCATTGCGCTTCCGCCTGAATGAAACTTGCCTTGACACGTAAGGCGGCGCCTTCATCCCAATTATTAATGTCCTGCAGTTTTTGCAAAACCTGGTTGAATGCAGGAGTTCCCGGTTCATAGCGGCCTGCATCTGCGAATGCTCTTGCCTGGTGGTGTGCGGCCGCAATAGCAGCGCCTGCCTGTACTGCCGTGTTAAATCCTGTTGTATAATCTTTATACCAGTCTGTATCGGGTTTGTAATTACGATCTATGTTTTCGGCCATAGAACGGAGGTTATAGGACTTGCCGGTATTTTCACTATTATAGTACAGTTTAGCCTGCCATGATTTTGATTGAAACTGCAGTGCCTGTTGCTGTAAAAAATAATCCTGCAAACGGAAACGGTTTGCCCGTTGGTAAACATTATCCAGCACGGCCAGATGAAATGTATACGTTATTGTATTTTGATCACGGAATTTATAGTAGAAACCGGCGTCTGCCTTTATGTTTTGTAAGGAATAATCAACAACATCTTTTTCCGCATAGCCGGTTCTTGACACAACATAATTTTTTCCCTGTAATGAAATCGTCTTTCTGTCCGAGGATTCGTTGCCATAACTGTTAAGGGGATCAGCGCCAGGATTATCAAGCCCTGTAAGATTTGTACTGGTATTGGCAGTTGGATTCTGATCGGCATAATTATCAGCGATCCAGTCAGATCCCCGCGTATAGGTGGCATTGACTTTAAAAGCAAAACGTTGATTGACGACACGCGCAAAGCGAATGCTGGTCTCAGAAAAAATCCTTGGATCGCTGCCGGCATCACCAACATGCGTCACACCTGTCTTTTGCATGAAAGAAAGGCCGGGTGACGTAAAAGGATTTCTTGTAGAGATATTGGCAAGACCATTTATCGTATTCATTCCATATAAGGCAGAAGCTACTCCCGGAAGAATTTCAACATTCTCAATATCAAGATCACCGGGCCCTAATGAGCTGCCGACCGGGCTGCCGATATGGGGTGATTCCATATCCATGCCATCGACTAATTGAGCAAAGCGGACATTCGTGGTGTTCGCAAAGCCTCTTGTATTCAATATGCGGAAACCCAAACCGGGTGTAATCATCTGAACGCCTTTCATGTTTTCCAATGCATCAAAGAACGAAGGAGCCGCAGCATTTCTGAAATAAGCTTCATTTACCTTTTCAACACTAGCCGGTGATTGTAATATTTTTTCGGGTATCCGGGAAGCGTAAACGGTTACTTCATTCAGCAATTTCATCGCCATGGAATCTTCCTGCTTCGTGCGGATGGTATCCTGGGCAGATAAAGAAAATATAGTGAAACAGAAAGCAGTAGTCAGAAAAGCACGCATAAAAAGCGTTATTTCCATAAATATATAACGATTTCGAAAAAGGTCAAAAATGAATTTCAGTCAGGCAACCGAAATTTTCAGATAGATATTTATTGTCGCACTTTCAAAACTATAAACCAGCCAGGTCAATCCATCTTGCCCGTTTCTTTCTCGAGGAATTTTTTAAACCTTTCCCGCAACAGCCGGTAACGGTCAATCAATTCTTTTGCTTCGTCAGAAATAACAGAGCCCCCACCTTTCGGGCCTCCCGTTTGTGTTATGACGAGCGGTTGTAATGACTGCTCATTGAGCGTTGTAATTATTTCCCAGGATTTTTTATACGACATATGCATCTCTCTTGCCGCCTGGTTGATGGAGCCTGTCTTTCCGATCCTCTCGAGTAATTCGAGAGGGCCCGGTCCGAAAAAACGATGGCCATCACATTCAATCCACAGGCTTCCGTTTACGGAAATTTTTTTATTCTTTTTTAAAATTCGTTTGATTGATTTCGGCATAGTAAAAGAAAAGATAGGAATTATTTTTTGTAGCCGGTAAACGGGTTACTTAGGAGCCCTGTTCGTGACCTGGTTGGAAAGAGGAGCCGGGTCGATTCACCCCCCAATCGTTATCATACTCCTGTTATTGATATCTTCCGCATGCAGGTGCTCAAAATCAGTCGTAAACTGTCCACCGAGTTCTTTGGCTTTGCTCCGGATGCTTTGATGAATGAGCGGCGTTACATCTTCGCCACGGCGGAAGGCGGATAACAAGTCAGTTTCTTCCTTTGAAAATAAACAGTTCTTCAGCTTGCCATCGGCAGTCAGACGCATCCGGTTGCAGCCACTGCAGAAAGGTGCGCTCATGGTACTGATTATTGCAAAGGTGCCAGCATGTCCGGGTACCGTGTAAGCTTTGGCGGTATCGTGTTTATCATTTTCCAGGGGAATAAATGAATATTTTTCTTCAATCACTTTCAGCATTTGCTGCCAGGTAAATACTTTATTGCTTGTCCATTTGTTTCCCGTGAATGGCATGAATTCAATAAACCGTACATGCACCGGTTCATATTTTGTCCATTCCACAAAATCGATGATCTCATTTTCATTAAGCCCTTTCATTACAACCATATTCACTTTGACATGAAAATTATTTTTCACCATCATCTGAATATTATCATATACCAGCTTAAACTGATCACGGCGGGTAATCAGGGTAAACTTATCCGATTGTAAGGTATCCAGGCTGATATTCAGTGAATGAACATTCGCTTCTTTCAGCGCATCGGCGAATTCATGCAGTCTTGTAGCATTGGTGGTGAGTGTAAGATTAACTTTTAATTTTGCCAAGCGCAGGATAATGTCGGCAGCATCTTTACGAACCAGGGGCTCACCGCCGGTAAGCCTTATTTTATTAACGCCAAGATCCACGAATGTTTTTCCCAATGCTTCAATCTCGTCAGCCTGCATCAAACGGGAAGCGGGTGTAAAAACATAATCCTCTTCCGGCATGCAATAAAAGCAACGGAGATTGCAGTTATCGGTAAGCGAAATCCGCAGGTAATTATGAATCCGGTTGTAATTGTCAATAATCATTATTATTCAGGATGGTATGTCAAAGTTATCTATTTTCCGTCAACACGTTCTATTCTTAAAAATATAACGATTGGTACCCCAAAAGGGCTTTTAAAATCAAAGTGATTAACAAAAATAAATTAATAAGGTAATAGAAGTTTTGCTAACTTAATAGGGAATTTGCTGCGACGGTTGTGATAAAGTCAACGGGTTTTCTTTAACGCCATATAACTTTTGCTATGCAGCTGACCGGTAAGCATATAATAAATGCGGCCCCCGCTGTAGTTTGGGCGATGCTTATGGATACGGATACCCTAGCCAGGATTGTGCCTGGTATTTCACGGTTAGAAAAGACAGGGGATCATACTTTCAACTCAATTCTTGAGATCAAACTAGGCCCGGTAAACAGTTCATTTACGGGCAATCTTCAATTGGAAAATGTAATAGTACAAAAAGGATTTACGCTCCGGGGACAGCAGAATAGCAAAATCGGTAATGCCAGCGCGGCTTTAAAAATCGGATTATCTCTTGTAAACGCCGTGCAGACAGAAGTTGCTTTCAATGGAGATATCAGGTTATCTGGTTTGCTCGCTACGATGGGACAGCGGATTATGAGCGGTGTAGCGAATACACTATCGAAACAGTTTTTTGCAAATCTGGAAAAGGAAGTGGAAAAAGCAAATGTGTAATAAGGTTTTGAACCTGGAGGATCACCGGAAATTTACCAGGTTTCACGGTGATCCTACGGTTCCTGTTTGCTGAATAGAATTATTAAACCATGAAAGAATTGGACACCGATAGTTATAACAGAAGTCGGTATGCTAATCTTCTTATAAATTTTTAAAAAGTAAATTCCATGAGCATTAAAATTAGTGTAACGGTAAACGGTGTTAAACACCACGACCGGGTGGAGCCACGATTGCTGCTGGTGCATTACCTGCGGGATGTGTTGCGGCTTACCGGTACTCATGTTGGCTGCGATACAAGCAGTTGCGGCGCCTGCACCATTCATGTGAACGGTAAAGCGGCCAAAAGTTGTACGCTGTTGGCTGTGCAGGCGGATAAAACAAAGATAATCACCATTGAAGGTCTGGCGGAAGATGATATGATGCATCCATTGCAGGAAGCATTTAAAGAATGTCATGGATTGCAATGTGGCTTCTGCACGCCGGGGATGATTATGACAGCCGCTGATTTGCTACAGCATAATTCCAAACCAACAGAAGAAGAAATCCGGGCAGCGTTGAAAGGAAATTATTGCCGCTGCACAGGCTATCATAATATCGTTAAGTCTGTTCAGTATGCGGCTGCTAAAATGAAAGCTGCAAAAAAGCCAAAGAAGGAGGTCGTCCTATGAGTACAAATGATTGGATTGGGAAATCCGTTAGACGGGTTGAAGACAAACGGTTTATTACCGGTATGGGAAGGTATACCGATGATATTATACTGCCGCAGCAAACCTATGCATCTTTCGTGCGCAGTCCGTATGCACATGCAAAAATCATAGGGGTGGACATCCGTGCTGCCAAATCAATGCAGGGTGTTGTGGCCATTTATACTGGCGCGGATGTAGCCAGTGTAAATGGGGTGCCCTGTGGCTGGCAGGTGAATTTTAAAAACGGTGATATCATGAAGGAGCCCAAACATCCCTTGCTGGTTGCCGATAAAGTCCGGCATGTAGGCGATGCCGTGGCTATCGTAATTGCAGAAAGCCAGGCCGAAGCGGTAGATGCTGCACAGGCAGTGAATGTAGAATATGAAGAATTGCCTTGCGTGGTCAATGCGGCGGAGGCCGTGAAGCCGGGTGCGCCGTTGGTTCATGCTGATGTTCCTGCCAATACCTGTTATGATTGGTCCCTGGGTAATCCAATTTCAGAAGTAGATGAGGCAATCCATAATGCGGCCCATGTCAGTACCCTGGAATTTGTAAACCAACGGTTGATACCCAATGCGATTGAACCCCGCAGCTATAACAGTTCGTACGAAGCCGCTACGGACAAGTATACATTATATACCAGTACACAGAACCCGCACCTGATACGCTTATTGATGTGTGCCTTTGTTCTTGGTATTCCAGAACATAAAGTAAGAGTAGTAGGTCCGGACGTTGGGGGCGCCTTTGGCAGTAAGATTTTTCATTATACCGAAGAGGCTTTACTTACCTGGTGTACAAAGAAAATAAAGAGACCGGTGAAGTGGACATCGACAAGGACGGAAGCTTTTCAGTTAGATGCGCATGGAAGAGACCATATAACAAAAGCGGATATGGGGTTTGACAAGGACGGCAAGATAATGGCCTTGCGTGTAAAAACTTTTGCCAACCTTGGCGCCTATCTTTCTTCATTCGCCACCTGTGTGCCGACTTATTTGCATGGCACTTTATTACAGGGGCTATACACCACTCCTAAAATTAATGTGGATATAACAGCCGTATTTACAAATACAACTGTTGTTGACGCTTACCGCGGTGCAGGCAGACCCGAAGCAACTTACCTGCTGGAACGGTTGGTTGACCTTGCAGCGCATGAAATGAATATGGATCCGGCAGAACTTCGTTTCAAAAACTTTATTCCTCCTTTTGATGGGATCAATCAACCCGGTTATCAAACTCAGGTTGCCCTGCAATATGATAGTGGTAATTATGAAGGGGTATTGAAAAAAGGTCTGGAGATGCTGGGCTATGAAAATTTCAGGAATGAACAAAAGGAAGCTGCCGGGAATGGAAAGTTGCTGGGTGTTGGGTTCTCCACCTATATCGAAGCCTGTGGCATTGCTCCATCCGCAGTAGTGGGCTCCCTGGGAGCGAGGGCCGGTTTGTATGAGGTAGGCCAGGTTCGTGTACAGCCTACGGGTAAGGTCAGTGTGTACACGGGTTCACATGCGCACGGCCAGGGACATGAAACAACATTCGCCCAGGTGGTCGCTGATAAATTAGGTATCAGTATGGACGATGTAGAAATTGTTCATGGCGATAGTGAAGCAGTAGCTTTTGGAATGGGAACCTATGGTTCCAGGAGCATTGCCGTAGGTGGCAGCGCTATTGTTAAAAGCATTGAAAAAATCATCGAGAAAGGGAAAAAGATCGCGGCGCATAAACTGGAAGCTAATGCGGATGATATTGAATTCGCATCCGGAAAGTTCACGGTAAAAGGAACAGATAAATCAGTTGGCTTTGGGGACGTGGCTCTGACGGCTTATGTGCCACACCATTATCCTGCAGGACTTGAGCCAGGTCTTGATTTCAGCAGTTTTTATGATCCGGCCAATTTTACCTATCCATTTGGTTGCCATATTGCCGTCGTGGAAATAGATAAAGAAACCGGTAATGTTATTTTAAAGCGTTTTATAGCAGTGGATGATGTGGGTAATGTGATTAACCCGATGATAGTCGACGGACAGATACATGGCGGCGTGGTACAGGGTGTGGGTCAGGCATTGTTTGAGGGAGCCGAATACGATGCCAACGGGCAGCTCACTAATGGTTCTTATATGGATTATTGCATGCCCCGTGCCGATGATGTACCTATGATCGAAACAGCCGGGCAGGTAACACCTTGTCCGCACAACCCACTGGGAGTAAAGGGCGCGGGCGAAGCGGGTACCATTGGTTCTACACCGGCAGTTGTAAATGCAGTCATCGATGCCTTGTGGAGTGGGGGACATAAAGTAAAAGATATCCGCATGCCGGTGACTTCGGAAAGAGTATGGCGTGCCATGCAGAATTAGTGTCCGAACCGGGGATTAGTGTTAATACAGTCGGTTTTACATTCATCATTTTAAATTTTACATTTCTATGATACCCGTTGCATTCGATTACCAAAAAGTAAAAACAGTCGAAGAAGCGATTACTGTTTTATCAAAAGGAGATAGTAAAATATTGGCTGGCGGTCATAGCTTGTTACCGGCTATGAAGCTGCGGTTAAGTCAGCCTGCCAGGTTGGTCGACATTGCAGGTATTGCTGCATTAAAGGGAATAAAAGAAGAAGATGGTGAAATTGTTATCGGTGCTGCGGTAACCCATGCTGATATTGCCGGCAACAAACTTATTAAGTACCATGTTCCTTTTTTTGCAGAAGCTGCGGAAATGATCGGGGATTTGCAGGTGCGTAATTTTGGTACTATTGGTGGCAGCCTCGCTCATGCGGATCCAGCAGCGGATTGGCCAGCGTTGGTACTCGCGTCCGATGCCGCTATAGAAATACAGGACGGGAATGGTAAAAGGAGAATCAAAGCATCTGTTTTTTTTAAAGGGTTATTTGCTACCGCTTTACAGGATAACGAAATCATTACAGCTATCCGGATTCCGGTTCCTGCCGAAGGAACAAAAACATCTTACCAGAAGTTTGCACAACCTGCTTCGCGGTTTGCCATTGTCGGTTGCGCCGTCATGCGTTCAGCGGATGGCAAAACTAATATTGCTTTCACCGGCCTGTCAGAAAATGCCTTTCGCGACAGCAAGGCGGAAAATGCAGTATCAGGAAAGCCTTTGAACGATGATACCATTGCAGCAGCGGCTAATGCGGCGGTTAATGATGTAAGCGTTTTAGAGGATCATTTTGCATCTGAAGCGTATCGCCGGCATCTCGCAAAAGTTTATTTAAAAAAAGCGTTGAAGGCCGTCTCATAAATCCCGCGCTATCGTCACGGGTCTTTTAGAGACTTTCTCACTGCATATTAACCTAAGAGCAATAAAAGCGACTTATCAGTTATATATTCTATGTTTTTCCTCTTGTGTCTCTTTTTTTATTTTGA
>JAOQAL010000224.1 GCA_025963615.1 Chitinophagaceae bacterium
GTTGATCTGGATGCCTTTCCATGCCGAACGGACGAGCACTTCAATTTCGAATTCGTATTTGCGGGTACAAAATCGCATTGTTTTTAAAAACGCAACGGGGTAAAGACGAAAACCGGTTTGCGTATCGGGACAATTAATACCTGTTTCGAGCCTGAACCAGAAATTAGAAAACTTATTTCCAAAACTGCTTTTACCCGGCACAAAATCCAGGCTCATATTTCGCACGCCCATAATCAGAGCGGGGCCTTCTGCCTCCAGTTTCTCAATAAATAATGGCAAATCACTGGCGAAATGTTGTCCATCAGCGTCAATCGTGATAGCATATTGATAACCCAGTTCAACGGCGAGTTCAAAACCTTTTCGCAAGGCCCAACCTTTCCCCCGGTTTTTCGGGTAACTGATTTTTTTTATGGCGGGTAAGGAAGCTATTGCATTCTCAGTGTCGTCGGTGGAGCCATCATTGACAACGATAATATTATTGCTATACATCGCTACACCGGCAATCACTTCAGTAAGCGCCCGTGCATTATTGTAGGTCGGTATAATAACACAAATGTGTAAAGAATTGAACTTTTCCCGGAATATCTCTGTATCAGCCATGCAGGTATAGGCAATGTAAATTGCCTGCAAATTTAAGAAAAGCCCCGGCTTTGAACCGGGGCATTAAATATCAAAAAACTATTCAGCTCAACTATTTTTTGCCCAGTGTATAGCGGGCAGCTACACCGAAATTGCCTCCATAAAAGGAATCGTAGTGACTTGGCGCGCCTAAAAATATAGTAGGCCTGTAATCTGCGGAAACAGCTAAAGGAATATGGGGTATTTTAAAGTCAACACCGCCTGTGGGGAATACCCCAAAAGCAAAACCATCATAATCACCTCTGCTGGAAAAAACCCGGTACCCGGTAAGACCGCCACCGATAAACCAGGCAAGACCACCACCCCGTACCGGGATTTCAAAATGATGTTGATAAGCAGCCGAGACGGCCAGCGAAAATGGCTTCACATTATCAACATAATATCTGTCATAATAAGACCTTAGCCCAAAACCGGCATTTAAATCGATCGCTCCGGCATCAGAAATAAAAAACTTATATGTAGCAGAAACCAAATCATAATAGGAATTTGAGATTCGTAATCCAATACCTCTTTGATAGGGCTTTTGCCCAAAACCGCTAATGCTCACCCCCCCTGCGAGTACAACTAAACAAATAAATTTTTGGATTTTCATATACACTCAGTTTGATTATGCGGCAAAGATAAAACGATTCCATATTTTTTCCTGCTTCCGGGCATAATTAACTTTTTTTCAGTAACATACCATAAAAACCGGGATCATGTTAATGTGAAGAACCTGCGGTTTGGCTGAATAATTTTCTTGGTATATTTGACCCCCAATGAACATGATACAAAAAGCAAGAATTGCCCTTATTATTCCGCTGGCTTTTTTGCTTATTACGACCGCTTCATATTGCCAGGAAAACACCTCTAAATTCAGCCGGAAGGAATTTTATTCAGTCATGGCATCAGAAAGCATTCAAAAAGTAGAGGAACAGCTTAACCTGCTGCAAAAGACAAACATCCACGAAAAAAATTCTTACGAAGCCACTCTTATGATGAAAAAAGCAGGTTTGCTAAAGAGTGCCGGGAAAAAATTAAACCTTTTCAAAGCGGGCCATAGACAATTAGAAGCCGCGATAGCAACAGACAGCAACAATGTGGAATTGCGGTTTCTGCGGTTGATGATACAGGAGAACGCCCCGGGCTTACTTGGATACAACGATGATTTAGATAAAGACAGTGCGTATATTCGCCAATCCTTTAAAACGCTGCCTGTAGATGTTCGGCAGGCCATAACCAACTATAGTAAAACTTCAAAGGTGCTGCGGTTTGAAGATTTTTAATTTTTTGGAAAGCATGAGTAAAAAAGTTTTAGCCGTTTATTTCACGCAATCGGGGCAGTTAGGCGAAATCATTGACAGCTTCACCGGGCCTTTGGCAGCAGCGGGAGCCACTGTGGAAAAATTACAGATATCGCCTGTAAATAAATTCCCTTTTCCCTGGTCAACTCCTGTTTTTTTTGGAGCCATGCCGGAAAGTGTATTGCTGGTTCCTGCAGAACTGGAGTCTTTTCAGTTAAAAGAGACTCATTATGACCTGGTCATCATTGGTTTCCAGCCGTGGTTTTTATCACCGAGTATCCCGGTCAGTTCGTTATTACAGCAGCCTGCTTTTAAAGCTGTCATTAAAGATACTCCTGTAGTAACCGTCAGCGGATGCAGAAACATGTGGATTAACGCCCAGGAAAAAAATAAAAGGCTGCTAAGAAATGCAGACGCGAAACTGGTGGGTAATATCGCCTTGGTAGATCAGCATAACAACTACGCCAGTTTAGTAACCATCCTTTACTGGATGCTGACCGGTAAAAAAGACCGCAAATGGGGTATCTTTCCAAAGCCAGGTGTTTCTGACCAGGATATCAGGCATGCATCCGTATTTGGCGAAACAGTGAAGGAACACCTTTTAAAAGATGACTGGACTGAGTTGCAACCGCGGCTGGTGGAACAAAAAGCGGTTAATGTGAAATACCAGTACATGTTTATTGAACGTAAAGCGGGTAGATTGTTTTTGATCTGGGCTAATATTATCTCAAAAAAGAAAAAAAGAACCGGCTGGCTTGTTGCATTCAAATATTATCTTTTAATTGCCCTTTGTATAGCCGCGCCCATAATTTTGACGGTAGACGCTATCCTTTTTAAACCATTTTTATCTAAAAGAATTCAAAGGCAGAAAAAATATTATTCTGGAGTTGAACTAATTTAAGAAAATGTCATTGAAAGAAGTTTATATCACGAGGACATCCAGTTTTTTTCCAAATAACCCTGTTTCGAATGAAGAAATGGAGGAATACCTGGGTTACATTAATAATAAGCCCTCCAAATCAAGGCGTATCGTATTGCGCAATAACGGCATCACGAACCGTTATTATGCTTTGGAAAAAGGTGGGAAGGTTACCCATACCAATGCCCAACTGACTGCCAATGCCATTAAGGAATTGTTCAAAAACGATCCGGAGGGGATAAAAAAAATAAATGTATTGGCATGCGGGACCTCTTCGCCGGATCAGATGATGCCTTCACATGGTTGTATGGTGCATGGTTGGCTTCCGGACCTGGGTTCGATTGAAGTAGTTTCTCCTTCCGGCGTTTGTTGCGCCGGCATGCATGCTTTGAAGTATGCCTATATGGCCGTCAGAATTGGGGATGCTCAAAACGCCATCGCTACAGGTTCCGAAAGACTTTCTGCATCACTGGTTGCTAACCAGTTTGAAGACGAAGTGCATAAACTTATAGCATTAGAAGAGAACCCTTATATAAGTTTTGATAAAGAATTTTTGCGTTGGATGTTATCCGACGGCGCGTCAGCTTTCCTTTTATCCGATAAAAAGAACGAAGAAGGTATCAGCTTAAAAATAGAATGGCTGGAAGGTATATCTTATGCGGATCACATGGAAACCTGTATGTACATGGGCGCTGAAAAGCAACAGGATGGTACGTTGAAAAGCTTCCTGGAATTTGAACCCCATGAAATGAATGAAAAGTCAGTACTAAGTATTAAACAGGATGTGAAACTTTTAAGTGAAAATATTGTGCCTTATGGGGGTAAAATGCTAAAGCGGCTGTTTGAAACCAAAAATATTACCCCTGATGATATCACCTATTACATGCCGCACATGTCGAGCAGTTTCTTCAAGGATAAGATTTACCAGGAGCATGTAAAGAACGGTATTGAAATACCGTATGAAAAATGGTTTGTAAACCTGACGACTAAAGGCAATGTGGGTGCGGCCTCTGTTTATATCATGGTAGATGAGTTGTTCAATAGCGGAAAACTAAAAAAAGGTGACAAGATTTTATTACTCGTTCCGGAAAGTTCGAGGTTTTCATACATGTATGGATTGCTGACGGCATGCTAAATGTCGGGAAGGTTGAAATCCGAAAGACTGAACATCGCTTCCTGCTATGTAAAAGCATTCCCGTCTTTCGGGCTTCCTGCCTTTCTGACTAAAATTTCTTACCATGAAAAAAGAAGAAATTCCCCAGGATCACAGTGCATTGGAAAAGTTGACTAAAGAAGTTTCTTATGCAATTGACGACCAGGGAAATTATATCACCCGTCTCAGCACTGGTTGGGAAGTAAAGGCGAAAGCATTGGACGTAGCCTGGAGTGATATTGAAAAACGATTGATGGATGCAAAACAAAAAGTACATAACAACGAAGCAAGTCCTTTACTATATTTTATTGAATTGAAAATAATGGATCTTTCTATTGTATCTGCTTATACCGGTTTTTGGAAATGGCAGATTAAACGTCACCTGAAACCGGCCGTATTTAAAAAACTCTCTGATAAGAAATTAATGAAGTATGCCGAGGTTTTTGAAGTAAGTATAGAGGAATTAAAAACAACGAAGGGACATGAAGCTTGAGTTTAACCATATACAGGCTGCTCATTGTGAAAACGGTGTTACTACCAGCCTGCTTCAGCATCATGGCATTGAAAAGATAACAGAACCTCTTGCTTTTGGCATTGGCTCCGGCTTG
>JAOQAL010000371.1 GCA_025963615.1 Chitinophagaceae bacterium
AAATGGATTACCGATGTAGTGGTGGGTTGTAATTTTTGTCCCTACGCGGCAAGAGAAATAAAACGCAATAGTATTCATTATGAGGTAGTGCTATCCCCTACTTTAAAAAACTGCCTGGAAGCTTTGCTACATGCTTTTCACCAACTGGATAATGAAACTGCCATAGAAACATTGTTCCTCATTCTCCCGGATACATTTGCATCTTTTGAGGATTACCTGCAATTGGTTGAATTATCAGAGAAACTACTGGATAAGGAAGGCTATGAAGGAATTTACCAGATTGCCAGCTTTCATCCGCAGTATCTATTTGCTGGCTCCAGTCCCGATGATGCGGCCAACTACACCAACCGTTCACCCTATCCCATGCTGCATTTGCTAAGAGAAGAAAGTGTCAGCCGGGCTATTGAAAATTATCCTTACACAGAAAATATTCCTCAAAAAAATATTGAGTTTGCCCGTAACAAAGGACTTGCTTACATGCGATCGTTGAGTAATAGTTCTATTAGAGATTTATAAACTTAAGACATAATAAAATGAGCTTGTAGACACAAGCCCATTACCATTAAACCTTATTCTATGAAAATTCGGCCTTAAGGTATATCTTTTTTCATTCTGACACAAAATTGTATATCAAGATCACTTTTTAATATACCACCGGCGTTTTTAATCCGATCAATTTATTTTCAAACATCATCATTTAAGATGTTCCATGGATTCCCGGTAATAGAAAACCCTTACCCGGATAAGTTGATAGTTAATTCACCGGATAAGATACCGTGATAACAAAGATTTGTTTGATGAATTGAAACCATATAAAAGAAATCGAATAAGCGCAGTTGCATTTTTTGTATCGCAGCTTTTTATTTCAACCGTTGTAAAGGTCTTGTTAAACAGGTTGGCCCTCCTCCTCCTTTTACACTGATTTCTTCGCCCTTATATTCAAATACTTTACAACCGGCATTTTCCAAAGCTTGTTTTGTTTTTGGATTGCCAGAAACCGTCAGGCATACCCGGGGTGCCATGGCCAATACGTTGCATCCCATACTATCAAATTCCTCTTCCGGCACTTCTACAAGCTCAACTCCCCGTTGCAATAATTCATTTCTAAAAACGATTGGCAGGAGTGATGAATAGACGACAGCAAGATTTTTATCAACCGGGCTGAGAATTGACATCAGATGAAAAACATCCGACGGGCCTTTGTAATGCGGCAAAGGCACAACGATAACCCTTACACCCGCGGGCTCCAGCAATCGCTTCAATTGTTTGATACCTTCTTCGTTGGTGCGATAGGTATGCCCCACGGCAAGAGTTTGTTCATCCAGCCAGGCTGTATCGCCGCCTTCAATAGTTCCCGGTGCCGTTATCACACCAAGAACGGGAATGCCATTTGCTTCAAATGCTTTTTGCTCCGCCAGTGGTTCATTGCGTCTCGTCGCTTTACCCATATTGCAAATTATCATTCCGTTATCAGTGGCAATTGCGGCGTCGCGGCAGTAGATAGAGTCCATATTGACATGATCACTTTGCGGAAAGTGATAAATATTTATTCCCTGGTCTTTCAAAAGGGATTCAAATGAATCATATTCCGCTATGGCTTTATCAAGGTCGGGCTTTCCTGAATAATTCAATTCCTTCCAGTATTTCTCTATATGCCCATCACTCTCAAATGCGTCTTTCGCCTTCTTAATAAATAGGGAATGAAGTTTACCCGTTTCTGACTGATAAGTTGTCTGCATGTAAACTAATATTTTATAAACGATCTCTTTTATTCCGGGTGATCCAAATGTAAAATGGGACTCCTGCCAGTAATAATAAGAAGCCTTTGTAAACTATTTCCTGCCCGGCACCTGCAATGGCCCAGAAAGCAAATGAAAATGCAAGCGAGGCCAACACGATTGATGACAACCAGCCCCCCTTATTGACGTACTTTTTTTCAAGACGGATTACGATGTAAGCCGCCATAGAAAAAAGATAAGGAACCAGTGAACATAACGTGGAAAGTAATATCAGCGCTCTGAATTGACTGACGAGACCGTGGCTGTAATTCATCATCATCAATAATGATACGAGTACACTGGAAATAATAATGCCGGATGCCGGAACGCCCTTTTTATTTTCCTTTCCGAAAATAGCAGGGAATAATTTATCTTTTGAAATGGCGGATGGAATTTGTCCCTGGATTAATATCCAGCCATTCAAAGCGCCAAAACCAGCAATGGCCACACCGGCACTTATCCAATATCTTGCGTTGTTTCCCCATATTATCGCTGCTGCATCCGCAAACGGTGTTACTGACAGCTGAAGATCTTTTGCCGGAATAATACCTATTACGCTAACGGTACCTAAGATATAAATAAATGTTGCGATCAGCGTTCCGGCAATCGTAGCCCTTGGAATTGTTTTTTCAGGATTTTCAACATTTCTCGCGGGTATCGTAGCGCATTCCAGGCCGAGATAGGCAAATAACGTCATAGCCGCCGTTGCGGTAATGGCGGAAAAGTTGGATTCACCACTGATATTGAACGGAACAAAATGCGAATAGCTGATAAAAAAAATACCGACTACTGAGACAAGCACAAGAGGTATTATTTTTAAAATGGTAGTAACCAGTTGCATTTTCCCCGATGTCACGATCCCTTTTGTATTAACCCAGGTAAGAAACCAGATTGCGCATAGTCCTGTCAGCGATGCAGCTACCGGGTTACCATTAAGCAGGGGAAAGAAAGTGCTTAAGGCACTCACCAACGAAACCGTAATAGCAGCGTTGGCACACCATATCGATATCCAGTAACCCCATGCCACCAAAAAACCCATGAAATCACCAAACCCCTTACGGGTATAGGCATAAGGACCACCATTGACATTCGGCAAAAGTTTACTGAGGTTGCTAAAAACCCTTGCCATAAAAAAAGCGCCCATTGCTGAAAAAAGCCAGCCCAATAAACTAATGCCGCCATAGGCAGCCAGGGCTGAGGGCATTAAGAATATGCCGCCTCCAATCATATTGCCGATGACCAGTGAGGTACTTGTCCAAAAGCCTAATTTATTTTTTGATGCAGTAGTTTCGGTCATGCGCAACAGGTCAATAAAATTGGGATGAGAGGTCAAGATACAATTTTAAATTATTCCTGTTTCGTACACAACTAATTAAAAAAAGTCTTCCTGGCGTTATAATTCAAGAATAAATCAGCATTATACATTCTATAATGAAGTTGCTAATCTGGAATATCGGCATGCCGTCCTTCTCTTTTATACCTAGTTATCCGATTTTGTTGCAATAAACGAGTACGGGTCAATGGAAAAATAATTATCCTTGTCTTCGGGAAAACTGCCCAATTCAAGTTCCAGGAAAGAGGAAACTTGTCTGATGTGCCATAGGTATAATTTTTCTGACCCGGTATCATGGTTACAAATCTCAGGCAGTATTTCCTGCAGCAAGCCATTCCAGCAAGCTTCCTCCAGTTTCTCGTGGTCAGTTAAGTTTTCGGATTTACCGGTGTCATCATTTTTGCACCATTGCCGGGAGGAAAAACTTGTACCGGTTAACAGTA
>JAOQAL010000333.1 GCA_025963615.1 Chitinophagaceae bacterium
AGAAATTGATATTCATGATCCAAAAGGGAATAAGAATTCATCTGGTTTTTTGCCGGACGAAAGAAAATGGATGGATAAATTCCTGGACAATGGATGGATTGATACATTCCGTGAATTTCATCCCGAACCTCACCGCTATAGCTGGTGGAGTCAGCGTTTTCCCACCGTACGCCCGCAAAATAAGGGCTGGAGAATTGATTTTATAAATGTTACGGAGCCCCTGAAAAAAAGCCTTATCGATGCGGAAATTTATCCGGAAGTGAAGCATTCTGACCATTGTCCGGTATACCTCGAGGTTAGAGACTGATAATAAATGCGCATGGTCAAAGCAACCGGGGGTATCAATAGTAAAGTGCTTTATTCCATTATTAATTAATAAAAATAAATTTTAAAAAAATCCATTTTCAGAAATTAAAATGATCATCTATAATCTTACGATGCATGTGGACCATAGCATTCATTATGAATGGCTGCAATGGCAAAAAGAAGAACATATTCCTGCTATAATGGCTACGAAACAATTTACAGAATACCGCTTCTTTCATTTGCTGGATCAGGATGAAACGGAAGGCATCACCTACGTAACACAGTTCGTTGCCCCTTCTGCGGATCATTATAAAAGATTCCTGGAAGAGTTTGCCCCCGTTCTTCGCAGTAAAACAAAAGATAAATGGGACAATCGCCTGGTTGTTTTCCGAACGGTAATGGAGGTTATACACTAATTGTGGATAAGAAATAGAAAGCCCTCTCCGTTTGTTAAATTATTGTAAATTCCCCTGAAATCCTTTACAGGCAAGCATTGCATTAGGAGGACCTGGAACATATAGCCGGCAAGGGTTTCGCCCAGGCAGATGACTTAGCGATGAGGGCACCTGCAAAATAGTATTTTATACAATCCTTGTCCCATGCGGCTTCACAGGATTTTTTCTTTTTAAAAAGAGAATAAAAAATTTTGTTACAAGGTAAAACCGTATAAATTTGCCGTCACTACAAAACTTTTAAAAAAATACATTATGAACAAAGCAGAATTGATTACTAAACTTGCTGACGATGCAGGTATCACCAAAACACAAGCGAATGCTTCCCTGGATTCTTTTATAGAAGCAGTTACTAAAACATTAAAAGGTGGTGGTAAAGTTACTCTGGTTGGATTTGGAACTTTTTCGGTTTCTAAAAGAGCTGCCCGTAACGGACGTAATCCTCAAACAGGCGCTGTTATCAAAATTAAAGCCCGCAAAGTGGCTAAGTTTAAGGCTGGTAAAGAATTGTCGGCTAAAATGTAATCATCGCTCAACTTTTTGAAAAAGCTCCTGTACATGAATGTAGTATCGGAGCTTTTTTAATCCATAATAAAAGAAGTTTATCATTTTTGAAATATTTCAAAGTATACTTTAAAACAAATAGTCATGGGTAGAGGAGATAAGAAAACTAAAAAAGGAAAAATATTTAAAGGTTCATTTGGTAAAAGCCGCCCAGCAAAAGCCGCTGCACCAAAAAAGAAAGCTGATAAGAAAGATTAAGATACGGATAGTTCATGGGTGAGAAATGTCCAGGGACATTACTTTCAGAATATAACTACCGGGGTGATGCTGCCCAAAGAATGGCATCACGTACCAGTATGGTGAAATTTTTATCGCTGCACAAAGAAGCATCATGTCCAATGCCGATATAAATCATTCTGGCGTATTTTTCATTGGTCCAGATGATCGGGTGATCACCCATGGGCTTATTTTGCCTGTAAGATGATTCATCGGCAGTTCCGAGAACCCTTACATTCGGACGGGGGCTCTTATTAAATTCATACCATTCATCCGGCACTTCAAACCGATCCGGTAAATTCTTTGTTACCGGATGCTTATGATCTTCTATAATTACAACTCCTTTCTGAAAAGCCGGATGAGGTGAGTAGGTAATTCCTCCCATATAATCTTCAAACCATTGCCAGTACTTTTTTTGCGGGCCTAAAAAATCCTTGCCGGTAAGCCCGGCCGCGTGAATGCCTACCCAACCTTTACCTTGTTCAATAAATTTCTGGATGGCTGCCTGTTGGTCATACGACATATCGAATGGTGCTTCGTGCAACTGAAGAAATACCTGGTAATTAGCCAGGTTCGTATCAGTGATCTTACTGGTATCAGCTGTTATGTCAATCAGAAAATTATTATCAGCAGCCATTTTCTCAAGAAAAGGTCTTGCGGCTGCTACCATTTTAACATGATCTTTGGCCGAAGACACAATCACAAATACCTTGAACTTTTCCGGCTTTTTTACAGATAACAGACCGGTCAATAGTATGGCCGTTATAACTGGAAGCGAAGTTATCCGAATGATCTTTTTCATGTTTTATTTAATATCAGACTAAAGTACGTATAACAGAAATAGAAAATTCAAAACGGCAATATAAAATAGAAACTGTCATAACCCGGCCCGTGCCAGTTCGAATACGGCATGGTCGTTGGAAGACTAGGTGCTGGATAGTGGATACTGGATGCTATAACCCCAACCCTATAGTTATCTAACTTTTCGTAAGTCTCGCAGCTCGCAGCTAACAGCTCACAGCTTGCAGCTCCCCCCAAACTTTCCTAAATTTGAAAAAATTTTTGTTCCCATGACTGAATACACAAGAAGCAACCACGAAATTGATTATAAGATTTATGGCGAAGAGCTCCAGTTTGTTGAAGTAGAACTGGATCCTGGTGAAACGGCAATTGCTGAAAGCGGTGCTATGATGATGATGGATGACGACATAAAGATGGAAACTATTTTTGGCGATGGCAGCCAGCAGCAGCAAGCAGGTTTATTCGGCAAATTAATGTCGGCAGGCAAAAGGATGCTGGTAGGTGAAAGTTTGTTTATGACTGCATTTACCAATATCGGCCAGGGCAAAAAACATATTTCATTCGCGGCTCCGTTTACCGGTAAAATAATACCCATGGATCTGCAGCAATTGGGCGGAAAGATCATTGCTCAGAAAGACGCTTTTCTTTGCGCCGCCAAAGGCGTGAGCATTGGTATCCAGTTTCAAAGAAAACTAGGCACGGGTATTTTTGGTGGTGAAGGATTTATAATGGAAAAAATTGAAGGAGATGGGATGGCCTTTCTGCATGCAGGAGGCTATATTGTCGAAAAAAATTTACAGCCTGGTGAAATATTGAAAGTAGATACCGGTTGTGTGGTAGCCTATACTCCCGGAGTGGATTTTGATATTGAATTTGTACGCGGGATTAAAAACTGGATGTTTGGCGGAGAAGGTTTGTTTTTTGCGATACTCCGCGGACCGGGCAAAGTATGGATTCAATCCCTGCCAATCAGCCGTCTTGCCGGAAGGATTGTGGCTTACGGTACCTACAAACGCAAAGAAGAAGGAAGCATTCTTGGCGGCCTGGGTAATTTGCTGGATGGGGATGGAATCAGATAACAAAAGGAAAAAATCAGGAACAAGGAGGCTGTCTCGATAGTGTAATTTTAAAGTAATCCCGCAGCGATGTTGAGAAAATTGAGATTGATTCTTAACAGTTCATCTCTTTGCGTTCTTTGCATCTTTGCGCCCATTGCTTGAAATAGAAGGTAAAGATGGATTCTTAACCGTACATCTCTTTGCGTTCTTTGCATCTTTGCGCTCTTTGCGTGAAATAGAAGGTAAAGATGGATTCTTAACAATTCATTTCTTTGCGTCCTTTGCTTCTTTGCGCGCTTTGCGTGAAATAGCTTTCTTTGCTTCTTTGCGACCTTTGCGTGAAAAATTCCTTTTGAGACAGTATAAGGCATTTCTAACCCTAACTTACCGTAAATTCGCACAATAATCTTTTTACAATGATCCGCAAACAGGAAGTTCTTCAGGATGTAGTTATAAAATTCGCTGGCGATAGTGGGGATGGTATGCAATTAACAGGAAGCCAGTTTACCAATAATACCGCGCTATTAGGAATTGATCTTTCAACCTTTCCCGATTTCCCGGCAGAAATCCGCGCACCACAGGGTACATTACCCGGCGTGAGTGGTTACCAGTTACGCTTTTCCAGTGACTCAATTTATACGCCCGGTGATGAATGTGATGTACTGGTTGCCATGAATGCGGCGGCATTAAAAGCAAACCTGAAACAATTAAAAAAAGGCGGGAAAATAATCGTAAACACGGATGGCTTTGATGCAAAAAATTTACGGCTGGCTAATTATCCTGACAAAGTAAATCCAATAGAAGATGGCAGCCTGGGGAATTATGAAGTGATAAAAATGGATATTACCAAAATGACCCGGGAGGCATTGAAGGATATCCAAATGGGGATGAAAGAAAAGGATCGGGCTAAAAATATGTTTGTCCTTGGCTTTTTGTACTGGATGTATGACCGGGACATGAAGAATACTGAAACCTTTTTACAGGAAAAGTTTGGAAAAAAACAGGAGATACTGGATAGTAACCTGAAAGTGTTACATGCTGGATATAATTATGGTGATACCACCGAAACGTTTACCACTACCTATAAAGTAGAAAAGGCCAAGATGGGAACCGGAACATACCGTTCTATTATGGGCAACCAGGCTTTAACCTATGGATTGATTGCCGCTTCACAAAAAAGCGGGCTGGCTTTATTTCTTGGTTCTTATCCTATTACCCCGGCTTCTGATATTCTGCACGAGTTGGCGAGGCATAAGAACTTTGGTGTAAAGACCTTCCAGGCCGAGGACGAAATCGCGGCCATCACTTCGGCTATTGGTGCGAGCTATGGAGGTTTACTAGGTATAACGACTACGTCCGGGCCGGGTATGGCATTAAAAGGAGAAGCAATGGGCCTGGCGATGATGCTTGAAATTCCATTGTTAATTATAGATGTTCAGCGGGGTGGACCTTCCACCGGCTTGCCGACAAAAACAGAACAGAGTGATTTAATGCAGGCTTATTATGGCAGAAATGGCGAATGCCCCATGCCCGTTATTTCAGCGTCTACACCTTCTGATTGTTTCGACGTGGCGTATGAAGCCATCCGCATTTCTGTTCAGCATATGACACCGGTAATCTTATTAAGTGATGGTTATATTGCGAATGGCGCTGAACCATGGCGATTCCCAACTGAAGATGAATTACCTCCTATTCACGTAAAATTCAAAACAGAATTAGGACACGGTGAAGAAAAATTGCAACCTTACCTGCGGGATGAAAAATTAGTCCGCCCCTGGGCTTTGCCAGGAACACCGGGCCTGGAGCATCGCATTGGGGGTTTGGAAAAGGAAAATATAACAGGCAATGTCAGTTATGATCCGGAAAACCACCAGTTGATGGTAAAGATCCGGCAGGAGAAAGTGGACAAGATCGCTGAGCATATTCCATTGCAGGAAATTGACAATGGACCGGAAAAAGGAAAGATATTGATCATAGGATGGGGTTCAACTTATGGCGCTATTAAAACCGCGGTGAATGAATTACTGGCCGAAGGATATGAAGTGTCTCATGCCCATATAAGGTACCTGCGCCCATTCCCTAAAAATTTGGGAGACATAATTAAGAATTTTGAAAAGGTACTGATACCTGAAATCAATAACGGACAACTTATTAAGATCATCCGTGACGTCTATTTTGTGGATGCGGTGGGTTATAATAAAATCATGGGGGTTCCTATCACAAAAACAGAATTAATTGAAGTAGTAAAAGGAATGCATTGATAGGGAAGGTCCGGTTAAAAAGGGATCTATTCTGATTCCTTAAATTATTCAACGCCACAACTTCATACTACTTCGCGTGCAGGTCAACTACGGCGAATAAAGTATCCCTGTAATTATCACTGACCGGCAATTCTTTTGAATGTATAATAACCGACTTTCTTGAAACCGTCGTTACTTTCCGTATTGAAATTATATAGGAGCGGTGAATACGGATAAACTCATTTGGATCCAGCAATTCTTCAAAATATTTCAGGTTATGCAGAATTACCAAAGGCGCCTGGGCGGAAGCCAGGTGTATTTTTGTATAATCTTTAAATCCCTCCAGAAATAAAATGTCATCATAAAAAACCTTATGTAGTTTATGCGATGCATTTATAAAAAAATAATCTTTATCCCGGGCCGGTTTATTGTTTTTAAGTTCAAGGTATTCTCTCACCCGGTTACAGGCGGATAGAAATTTTTCAAACGATACCGGTTTCAACAGGTAATCCATGGCTTTTAATTCAAAACCATCGATCGCGAATTCACTGTAGGCGGTTGTGAAAATAACTTCAGGTTTTAGGGCCAGCGACTTAAAAAAATCAATACCGGAAATATCCGGCATTTTAATATCCAGGAATAAAAGATCAACCTGTATAGATTTTAGTAAGGGTAACGCTTGTAGCGGCTCCTCAAATTTGCCTGCGAGTTTTAAATAGGGAGTTTTGTTTACAAAATCTTCCAGCAATTGCAAGGCCAACGGTTCATCGTCAATGATAATACAATTAATCACTTTTTAAGTCGAGTTTTAAGTTAATAATATACTGGCTTTCCGTATGGCGTATATCCAAACTGTGTTTGGCGGGGTAAAGGAGCTGGAGCCTCCTGGTTACATTCTTAAGGCCGAGACCTCCGGATGTGAAAGTATTATTTTTGATTAATGGATTCACTACCCTAAGTGTTAATGTTTTTTCAAAAATAATTATCTCAATATCAATGGTGGAGGATTGCGAGTAACTGATACCGTGTTTAAAGGCGTTTTCAATAAAAGAAATGAGCAACAACGGGGCGATGGAATTTCCCGGTAAAAGTCCGCTTACAGTATAATGAATAGCTACTTTGGAAGACAGGCGCAGGCGTTGGAGATCAATATAATTATTGATGTACCGGATGTCTTTTTCCAGGTCCACTTTTTCCTAACCGGATTCATAAAGAACGTAGCGGAGCAACTCGGACAGTTTGAGGATTGAATACTCGGTATGTTGCGATTTATTATGCGCTTGTGAATAAATACTGTTAAGGGTATTAAAAAGAAAATGCGGGTTGATTTGTGATTTTAAGAAATTCACTTCGGCGTTAAGATTGGCATTCTCCAGAATTTTCTTTTCATTTTGGTTTTTTAAAAATGAAAAGGCCAAC
>JAOQAL010000384.1 GCA_025963615.1 Chitinophagaceae bacterium
AAGATATTGAAGAAAGAGTTAAAAAAAGGGCACATGTCCACGACAGTTTAAATTTTAATTAGCCAAACTATTACCAAAACGTGAGGGGTTCACTCAAACACAATAATTTGTTAATGCAATCAAAGTCTTGATGAAAAACTTAGCATCAAGAAAGCTTGGCTATATTAGTAGTTGCTAATGTGCCAATAATATGAGACTTGAAACCTCGAAGAATAATTCTAAACTGCAGCATAAAATATTATCCTACTTTATCGCATTAGTTTGGCTTCTCAACGGTATTTTTTGCAAAGTCTTAAATATGGTTCCACGCCATAGAGAAATTGTTGCAAGAATATTAGGCGAGAATTATGCTGATTTTTTTACAAAAGTAATCGGTGTTGCAGAAATTTTTATGTTCATATGGATTGTCTCTAAGATTAAGTCAACCTTCTGTGCAATAACACAGATTTTTATAATCATTCTCATGAACATTATTGAATTTCTCTTCGCTCCAGACTTGTTGCTATATGGCAGAATGAATTTATTTCTCGCCTTATTATTTGCCTCATTGATCTTTTATAACGAATTTATACTCCATAAGAAACCAGGTCATGTAAAATGAATACATTTTTAAAAGATCATCCCTTTGCTGTTGAGGCCTTTTTTGAATCATCAATCGTATTAACGTTTTCTGTACCAAGAGAAGAATTAGAAAAATTTATTCCTGAATGCCTTGAGTTGGATGTCTTTGGTGATAAATGGGCTTTCGTCGCTGTTGCATTGGTTCAAACAAAAGATTTAAGGCCAAAAGGCTTTCCCAGAATTTTGGGAAATGATTTCTTCCTGATCGGCTATCGGATTTTTGTTAGATATACAACCAATGAAGGTAAAAAGTTACGCGGGCTATACATTCTGAAATCGGAAACAGACAAGAAAAAAATGGAGTTTTTTGGTAACATATTTACGCATTACAAGTACACAACGACAGATATTCAATTCGAAGTGAATGGAAACTACAAGAGTATCACTTCAAGTCAGTCTGGACTTTCCATTCAAGTCGAGGTAGGGCAAGAAGACGTTCAATTGCCTGATAATTCCCCTTTTAAAAACTGGTCCGAAGCGAGAAAATTCGCCGGCCCCTTGCCATTTACATTTACTTATACGCCTGAAACAAAAGAGGTATTGATCATTGAAGGTGTCAGGCAAAACTGGAAGCCAGAAGCGATAACTGTGAAAAAGCATTCGATTTCGTTTCTAAAAGCACTCCAGTTGCCGGAAATACATCTGGCAAATGCTTTCATCATAAACAATATTCCCTACTATTGGAAAAAAGGAAAGAAAGAAAAATGGAACGGGAAAGAAAACCTTTTGAGGGGCTAACAAACATTTTGAAATTTAACTGGCACTACTATGTGCTAGCCACACTCTTTGTCATCGCAACTGTTGTGCTGGTAAAATTTCTTCCATCTCAATACACCATCTATCTATATATATCCGGCTTGCTAGTATCGGCAACTGTATTAATATCACTTATTGTTTCGTGTTATATTTATGATGTTTCGGAATTATATCAATTTACGTGGTTGTCAAATTACAAGGCATCGGCAGGGCAAACCATAGCGAACATTCACGCGGGGTTTGATGAGACCAGTTATATTTTAAGTAAAAAACTTCCTGAAACAAAACTACTTGTCTTTGATTTTTTCGATCCTGAAAAACATACTGAAATATCCATCCAACGAGCAAGAAATGCCTATCTGCCATACGCTGGAACAATTAAAATGAATACGCTATCTGTCGCACTGGAAAGGAAATCAATCGATGCCATTTTTTTGACTTTCGCTGCTCATGAAATAAGGATCGATGAAGAACGAGTTGCTTTTTTTGAACAGCTAAAGAACTCTTTGACAGATTCAGGGAAAATATTTGTGACCGAACACCTCCGAGACTTTCCCAATTTTTTAGTTTATAATATCGGCTTCTTTCATTTTTTATCCAGATCCACATGGAATCGTACATTTAAGAATGCCGGTTTACAAATCGGCTCCAGTGTAAAAGCAACTCCTTTCACAACCACGTTTATCTTAGAGAAAAATGGAGATCCATCTTAAAATAATCGGTACACTGCTGATATTGCTTTCCTCAATACATGCTATTTTTTCCAGGTACTTTAATTGGAAAAACGATTTAAAGCAATTGAGTCTGATTAACCGGCAGATGATGCGGGTGCATACTTTTTTTATCGCATTGATTTTATTTTTAATGGGGTTACTTTGCCTGACTTCAGCAAATGATTTATTAAATACTCGATTAGGGCACCGGGTATTGGTAGGGATGTTGGTGTTTTGGCTGATCCGGTTAGTTATCCAGTTTTTCGGTTATTCTACGGAACATTGGAAAGGCAAACGATTTGAGAGTTGGGTTCATGTTCTGTTTTCTATTTTTTGGTTGTACATGTCTGCTGTTTTTTTTATTGCTATCTACTCAGCAGCTCCGCAATAAAGAAATTTATGACTAGTACCGCACTCTTAAATCGGTAGGGTTCGATTCCCGCAGCCTACTGCCGTCAATGCAATATTTTGTTTCTTTTTGTCAATTGCAACTAATTGATTTACAGTATTATAAATAAAAAAGGAAACGTTATTCACGTTTCCTTAATCAGTGGAGCCGAGGGGAGTCTAATCGAACCCCTTATTCCCCTTTTATTATTCCTAAATCGGGTATAAATGATTGGGATGAAAAATTCCTTGTGCGTTCTATAGCAAAAAATTGTAGAATTGAACTGAACGTTTTCTCATCAATATCCTTGAGCATAAATTGTTTGACTACCACGCCACTTTTATGTTCGATTGACAAATACTTTACTTCCTCCCTTATTTTATACCAGATATTTTGAGTTGATACCGTGAAGTCTGTGGGCTTTCCTTCAATATGTTTTAGCACATCTTTGTATAGATAATCGACTATTATTTTATCATGTTGCATAATAATCTTTAACAAATATGTTTTTTGCCAGGAAAGTTGCTCTATAAAATTGATTACAAAAAGAAATCCGACTATATAGAGGACAGATGAAAATTTAGAAGCAACAATGCCCACTAAAAGCACCAGTGCGCAAAAATGAAAGCATTTCGCATATCAATAAAAATTCTAGTCAAATATTTTATTGATCGTACCGAATATTCTTCTACGTTGCTCGCTTGTATTAATGGATTCATCCTACTGCAAGATTTAAAGGAAATTAAGCTGTTTTTCTTGTCTAGTGACGGACACCGTATAAAAAACTGTATCAATAAAAAACAATGTATCCGAATTTACCAGCACATTTTCATCATGCATATCTTCCAAAATCAATCCTAACTTTCTATGGAAGTAATCATTTCTTCGCGTGTTTTCAAATCCATTATAAGCTAATAATTTTTTTATATTGTCCATCTCTGCTTGACCATCCGAAGAAATGAAGGGTTGCTTCATAACGCATATAGTACATCTTGATCTTTTGTAAATCCGATTAAGTGATAAGCAGTATTTGGAAATATCAGGTTATGTAAAAGAATGCTGTTAAAAAATTCCAGCCATGTAGCATAATACACAGCGTCATTAATTTTAATTACATCCTTACCACCTTTATCAAAATAAACGCGCGCCTCTCCTCCTCGTGTTAAGAATCGTTCTTCACCGGGAAGATCGTGTACCCATAAATTATTTTCGTTGCTTACTTTTCTAGCAGTTGGGCCTGCTCTTCTTTGATGACTGATTTACTTTCGAAGTCAACTTTAACCGTTGTACTTGTAGCAAAGCCTGCTGATAGGAGATTTCTGATTGTTGTGCAAGTATCCGGTATCCCCTCAATGATAATTCCTGCAGTGATATTTTCAATTCTCTTTCTGGTATCATCGGGTAACATTTTGCAGTAAAATTAATAAAAAAATTGGAAACAATAATGCGCCTAACATCCTGTTATAAGTTGTCAGAAATGAAAAACGCCTCGTAAAAAATTGATTTACAATGCGTTATGGAGTCGGCGGTGCAGGAATTGAACCCCTGATGCCGTTTTTATCTTTTCTAAAGGACTTAAGATCTCCTGACACACTTGTTTACATTAACAATCGTTGAATTACGATTGGACTGCTGAAAAAAACTACAAATACTCTTCCGATAAAATCTATCATCTAACTTGTTAAGTGAATCGTTTAGGGAAAATACGGGGTTTTCCCCCTTGCCTTTACAAACCCTCTACCCTATCTTGTCTTGAGTTATAAAGTTTATAAATAATTCAAAATCCGGCGTCCGCATTACCGCCGGATTTTTTTTGCACACATTTTACCAAACTGACCCGCTAATGAACCCACGCTACCTCACTAAGTCACGCTTTAAACTGGCAATGGAATGTCCCAGCAAGCTCTACTATACTGGGAAAAAGGATCAATATTATGACAGTAAACTGGATGACGAATTTCTTAAATCGCTTGCAGAAGGTGGTTTCCAGGTTGGTGAACTGGCAAAACGGTATTTTCCGGGAGGATATGACATTGAAGACCTTGAATACGAAACCGCAATCAACAAAACCAATGATTACCTCTTACGGGAAAACGTAATCCTCTATGAAGCGGCGTTCAGGTTTGAAAATTTGTTTATTCGTGCCGATATCATAATCAAATCCGGCGACCATATTCAGTTGATAGAAGTAAAGGCTAAATCCTTTGATCCTGCAAAGGATTCGTTTATGGGTAAGAAGGGAGGGATATTATCAAACTGGTTACCTTACCTGCAGGACGCAGCTTTTCAGCGATACGTTATCCAAAATGCCTATCCAGGTTTGAAGGTTCAGGCTAACCTTATGCTGACTGATAAAAGCCAGGTCGCCTCTGTTGATGGTTTGAATCAACTTTTCCTGCTCTACAAAGAAGGTAATCGTCAGCGATGCAAATATACTGGTGCAGAAAATATTGAATCTCTCGGAAACCGGTTACTTAAAATAGTCCCTATAGACACCGAGGTTGAATTTATTTTCAGCAAAACATCGCCGGATTTTCAACAACTCATTCACCAATTTGAAGGCAGCTATGCCACAGATGAATTCATAGAGCCAGTATTCGGGAAACAATGCGGGAAATGCGAGTTTAAAGTAACAGGAGAGATCTCAGAATTAAAGTCCGGTTTTCATGAATGCTGGCAATCAGGAGGGCATAGCCTCGACGATTTGAAGCAGCCCCTGGTTCTTGACCTCTGGGATTTTCGCAAAAAAGATCAGGCGATCGGTAGCGGAAAAGTTTTCTTAAAAGATCTGTCTTTGGAAGACATTGAACCCGCGAAAAAAACTGCTTGGGAAAACCCTTGGTTATCCCGTGTTGCCAGGCAGGAATTGCAGATTAATAAGGTTAAAAACAAGGACCATTCACAATACCTCGATAAAGAAGCGCTTGGAAATGAAATGGCGACATGGCAATTCCCGCTGCACTTTATTGATTTTGAAACAACCGCTGTAGCTATTCCGTTTAACTCAGGTAGAAGACCATATGAGCAGGTGGCTTTTCAGTTTTCACATCACCAGGTCCATAAGGATGGAACAATTGAGCATAAAGGTGAATGGATAAATACAGTTATGGGGCAGTTTCCCAATTACGATTTTGTGCGGGCGCTTAAAAAAGAACTGGAAACAGATAACGGGACCATATTCAGATACGCCAACCATGAAAATACTATACTAAACAAAATATACGATCAGTTAAAAAGTTCAAATGAAATTGACAAAGTTGAATTATGCGCCTGGATTCAAACCATCACACATTCAACAGATTCTTCAACCGAAGAATGGGTTGGCCATAGAGATATGGTTGATTTATTGGAGATGGTAAAGCATTATTATTACGATCCTCTTATGGGCGGTTCCAACTCTATCAAAAAAGTATTGCCGGCGATTCTTGCGACCAGTGATTTTCTCAAAGCGAAGTATTCAAAACCAATATATGGCACCGAAATAAAAAGCCTCAATTTCAAAGACCATATATGGGTAAATCTGGATGATAGTGGTGGTGTTTTCAACCCATACAGCCTTCTGCCTTCCGTACATCCTGGTATCTCAAATGATATGCTTGATGATTTCATGTTAGATGAAGATGCCGATATTATGGATGGTGGTGCGGCCATGATAGCTTACGCGCGGATGCAATTCACGGAAATGGGCGATACAGAAAGGGAAAGGATAAAACAGGCGTTGCTGCGGTACTGTGAACTGGATACAATGGCAATGGTTATGATATATGAAGCATGGAAAAATTGGTGCAAATAAAACTTATTAAGATGCCAAACACAAAAAATCAGACGTTCAGGATAAAGATTATAGATGATTTGCTGACCAGGAATAAATGGGTAAAAACAACGCGGATCAAGGAGGTCATAGAATCAAAACTAATTGAAACGGTAAGTTTGCGTACCATTCAAAAGGATATTGATGATATGAAAAATGATACCCGGCTTGGTTACAATGCTCCAATAATTTATAATAAAGGCCGGGGTGCATTTTGTTATGAAGATGAAGACTACACGATAAAGAATTTTTCACTCAGGCCAGAAGAAATTACGGCACTCCAGTTTTATGCTGAATGTTTGCAGGCTTTCAGTGGTTATAAATTATTTGATTCGTTTTCGTCAGGTATAAAAAAAGTGATTGATGGTGTACAGGTGCGAAATAGAATTAAGACTTCTACAAACCCAAAAACAATTTTACAGACGGATAGCCTGATAACACCTGTCGGACATGAATACCTTGAAATACTGGTGCATGCGATAGATGACAAATTAAAAACGGAAATTACTTACCGGCAGTACGGTTCAAACGAGACCCAAAAACGAATATTGATCCCTTTGTTTCTAAAAGAATATAGAAACCGATGGTACCTGCTATCCCAAAGATTGGATAACAAAGAACTGCGCACTTATGCATTAGACAGGATTAAAACAGTAAACGTCACTGATGAGACATTGACCGGAGGATATGATTTTAAACCTGATGAATATTTTGAACATTCGTTTGGTATAACAACTCCCGACTCTCCTATAGAAACCATTGTCCTGCGGTTTTCAACTGCTGAATCTGCCTATATAACTTCCCTTCCGATCCATCCTACCCAGACGATTGTTAAACGTACAGCCAAATACGTTACAATCAGTATTCGGGTTATGCTGTCTTACGAGGTTTATGATTTTATACTCAGCAAAACCCCGGAAGTAAAAGTAATGGCTCCTGCGAAAGTTGCTAAGGCAATCGCAGAAAAATTAAAAAAAGCCGCTGATTTTTATAAAAATTAGTTCGCGAACATAGATTGCGCGTACTGTTTCTTTATTTGTACTGGTATTCAAAATTGAACCTGTACAAAAAAAGAATAAAATGAGTAAAGAAGTATCAAAAACGGGGCCCGATGGTTCCAAAGGAAATCAAGGTGGTGACAACGGCAATGGCCAGGGTAACCGCATTACAGTAACTGTCCGCTACCAGGAAACAACGGTTCCTGTAGAAGCGAACATTCATGAATCAATTATGGCATTGCTCGTAGCAGCAATTAAAGCCACAGGAAACGAATCTGTACCAAAGGAACGCTTCCAGTTGAAACTGGACGGCCAGGTATTGGATACTAAGCTTAAGGTGGAAGATTACCCGATTAAAAACGGCACAGTTCTGGTATTAGTATTAATTGCAGGTGGGGGCGGCAATAGCATACTCATAATTCCGGCCATCTGATGAATGAAGCCAACCCGCAATTCGTAGATCAGGCAATCACAGTGGAGAAGTACACCCAGCAATTGGCTAGGTTTCAATCAGCGAGAGATTATTACCGCAGGTTGGGTGTCCTCCTGCTGGAAGACTCATTTCCGAACTTGTATTTTGGCTTCGCCGCTACATTGTTAACGCCTGTACCGATCATTTTTGCCGTGAAGATAAACTTCGACAATTATGATATAGCGCCACTATCCGTTCAGTTTGTTCATCCGGTAACTTTTGAACCGATAAGGTGTAGCCAGCTTCCAAACCTTCTACTGAGAAAACTGGAAAATTCGCCGGTCCCTCAAAATTTGCTTGTGGCAGACAGGGATGACCGTCCCTTTTTCTGTATTCCTGGTATACGGGAATACCATGAACATCCGTTTCATACAGGTGACTCTTGGTTTCTATATAGAGACAATGGGAATGAAGGAAGCCTTTGCTTCATTCTTGATAACCTGCAATTATATGGTACAAGCAATATCAAATCGTACCAGTTCCAAATCAATTTAGCAGCTCAAAATAATGCTGTGGGTATTTTTTCAGACCCCAATACATTCCCTCTTTGAATTATTTAAATATTTATGATCCAGATTGGATTCCAGCATATTGAGACAATTTATTTTCCAAAGGATTTAGTTGACGATATCTACAAAGAAATTCAGGAAACAGGTGCCGAAGGATACGAGCGCCTTGCGTTATGCGCAGGAGAAAAAACGGAAAAAGAATTCAGAATCACAAGGGTGATATATCCAAAGCAAACGCTTCGCAAAACACCATCAGGGGTTTCTTTTCACGTCAGTGGTGAAGAATTGGAACGCATTGGAGATTTGCTTTATGAAACCCAGCTTAGCCTTATCGCGCAGGTACATAGCCATCCTACCGAAGCCTATCATTCAGAAGCTGATGATAATTATGCCATTATTACCAGGACGGGTGGGCTATCTATTGTGATCCCTGATTTTGGTACAAGCGACTCCGATTTCGAGAACAGTGCATTTTACAGGCTGTATCCCGACACCGGATGGACGTCCCTTTCTAAACAACAGGCTTCAATGCTGATAAAAATTACTACCTGATGGCTTTGGCTAATTTTTTTGATAAAATAAATCTCGGCGCTTCACAGGTATTAAAAACCTATGATAGTTCAGCATTTGAAAGTAAGCTCTTGTCAAATTGTATTTGCGTACAATTTGGGAATGAGGCATTAGAACGCTTTGAAGGAAGAATAACGCTCGATTTGCTTATAAGGCTGCTTGCACGGCTTTACCCGAATATAAAATTGAACACCACAGGTCTGCACAGTCAATATGAAAGTTTCGTTGAACAGTTGAAGACAATTGCCAGGCAAATTAATCCAGTGATTAATCTGGAAGATAACCAGCAGGAGACTTTTGTTATTGGTGTGGGACATACACTCACGGAACTCTCAAACGCTTATTATATTGGTTCGGATAATTGGAAAGCTTATTATTCTACGACTACCCCCCAATCAATTGGCTCCAGCCAAAATCCTTTTGGAGCAGCAGGCACTGCCTGCATAGTCTGCGCCAATCTATTTCGAGCAATCTTTAATGACGAACTGGCTAACCCTGGCTTAGACAGCGATGTTTGTCTCTGTATGTATAACCAAACTATAAACGGCTATGAGGATACGCCAGGTCTTCCGAAGGAAATAGATATCAATTTTACGCTGATAGGTGCAGGTGCGATCGGTAATGCGGCGCTTTGGAGTTTACTTCAGTTGCCGAATGCTACAGGACAGATTTCATTGATCGATAATCAAACTGTTTCTATTTCTAATTTGCAACGTTACGTCCTGATGATCCAGGATCATGTTACTTTTTCTAAAGTTGAAATCATCAAAGAGTTATTCCACGCAAAGACCGGAATTACTATTCAGCCCTACCCTTACCGATGGCAGGAAATCGTCGGAAAATTATCCATAGAGGAAATGCGTTTAATGGCAACGGCACTTGATACCGGCATCGACCGGTTATTGGTACAAAGCACAATTCCCGAGAAGATCATCAACGCCTGGACCAGTCCTGAATGTCTTGGCGTTTCGAGACATTTTGATTTCTTGAACGATGTTTGTCTTGCTTGTCTATATATGCCAACAGCAAAAGTAAAAAGCGAATCCGAAAAAATAGCCGGCGTATTGAACATGCCGGAACAGGAAGGTTTTATTCGCCAATATCTTGCAAAAAACATTCCGATAAACGAACAGTTCGTTGTTACCGTTAGTCACTTCGGAGGTATAGACCAGGCGAAACTCAGGCGTTACATGAATCAACCGGTTCGCATACTTTATTCAGATGGAATATGTGGAGGGGGAATTATTACCGTAAATTCTGATACGCATGTTCCACAGGACATGGAAGTGCCGCTGGCACATGAATCTGCAATGGCCGGAATCCTTTTAGCAGCAGAAGTTGTGATCGAATCTCTTAAACTCCGAGCGCAACCAATTGAAGCACTGACAAAAATTAATTTGCTGCGTCCTTTGCATCAACATCTACGTGAAAAAGAGGATAAACATTACTCTGGAAAATGTTTATGTCAGGATAGTATCGTACAAAAAAGATATTCGGAAAAATGGGAAAGATCCTTCCCTCCGGTACTTTAATGCGTTACATAAGTTTACATTTTACAAAAATCTGTTTATTGATTTTTTTTCTGTAAGGCATGCTTCGTTCGATGCTTCCCGCATGGATCTCTTGAAGGCGTCCAGAGAGCGCCGCCTTAGCTGCATCAGCATTTGATTAGAAATGGGGCCCTGCAGATCGCCTCTTTTGTAACATTTTACGTTCCTATTCATACGTTAACAAAAGTGAATTACGAAAAAGAAAAGATCAATAAAACCAGGAAACACACAATCAGTTAAAGCTGATGAAGATTTATTACACCAAAGGGAAGAGCAAAAGGAAAAAGAATTCGTTGCATTGATCGCCAGAATCCTGGTAGATATTGCTTTTAGAAGAGTTGAGGAAAATCGAAAACTAGAAAATCCTGATCATAAATATCATGGTTCGACTCCCGCAAGGTCTTTAAAGATTATACTACAACTTTGCTCTAAGGCAAGTTCATAACCATTTGATTTGCAATAGTTAAACAACAAAAAAAGGAAACGTTTTCACGTTTCCTTAACAGTGGAGTCGGCGGGAGTCGAACCCGCGTCCAAACATCGCTACCATTAGCTTTCTACATGCTTATTTCATTATTATTTGTCGGCGCTGAACAGGAAATGAACAAACCAGTTCAACACTTAGCTGGATGGTCTTAAGCAACAGTCACAGCCTCCTGTTGCAGCATCCTCTTTTGATTTGAGTCGGCGGTGGCACCTGGAAAGAAGCGAACCTGTGCGACGGCCCAAATGGTTACTTAATCACTGATTAAGCAGCCATGGCATACTGTGTATTGCCATTTG
>JAOQAL010000388.1 GCA_025963615.1 Chitinophagaceae bacterium
ACAAAACAATTTTTTAAACGCAGCGCCACACTATCAGGTTTTGTAGAAGACGCATTTTTTAAAGCGGGTCGTACCAGCCGTGGTCAGCAACAGCGGCAGGTTGGCATTTGGGTTTTACAAGCCACCGCGATGCCGAGTGTATTGATTGAAACCGGCTACCTGACCAATAAAGAGGAAGAAGATTACCTGAACAGCCCGGAAGGGCAGAAAGAAATTTCGCTCAGTATTGTGGAAGCTGTAAAAACATATATTGCGTGGCTGACGAAAAACCAGGTTAGCAATGAGCCCGTCAATAACAGCAGTAAAAACAAAAACATTCCTGCCTCACAAAATGAAACCGCATTTTTAGAAAGTATAATGCAAAAAGAAAATAAACTATTCATATCCAAAAAACAAACTCCAGTATTCAAATAATCCGGGAAAAACAGGTAATTACCTGATATTGCAGGCCGGTCAATTCTTTAAAATCTGTTGTAAACCACCTATTCGTGGTTCTTTTTTATTAATTTGGCGGCTGGGTTATCGTGAATGGTGTTAACGAAGAAATATCACCTTTGAAAAAACCTATACTTCATGAAAATTAATAACGAAACTAAAGTTGGTGTATTGGCTGTGGTGGCTCTTACTTTGTTGATTATAGGGTTTAATTTTTTAAAGGGTAAGAATATCTTTAGTCATAGCAGCAATATTTATGCGGTTTTTACAGACCTGGGTACCCTGGAAAAATCAAACCAGGTAAAAATTAACGGCCTGTCCATTGGTACCGTATATACCTTAACACAAAAAGATAAAGACTTAAGCGGTATTGTTGTCACCATCAACCTGACCCGGGATGTCAATATTCCGAAAAATTCAGTGGCCTATATTTCAGCAGGTCTGATAGGCGCCTCAACCCTTATTATTGAAAAAGGAAATTCTACGGAGTACCTCAAAGAAGGAGATACGTTAATAACCCGTATGGATAATGGCTTTTTTGGAGATGTAAAGTCGCAACTTAGTCCGGCTCTGATAAAAGTAAAAGACGCGATTGATTCGTTGAAAATTGTTTTAGGAGGGATTAACAGGGTATTGGATCCCAGTGCGAAAAACAATATCGGCCAGTTGCTGAGTAACCTGAAAGATGCAAGTGTATCGCTGAAATCCATATTGAATGACAAGAATGGCGCCCTGGCCACAACCTTAACCAATGCATCATCCGTAACCGGAAATCTCAAAAAGAATAACGACAGTATAACTCTGCTGATCGGCAATGCGAACCGATTGGCGCGCAAATTCGGCGACCTGGAACTTGCCCCCACGGTCGATTCCTTACAGGGAGCATTAAGCGAATTGAAACGTACCATGGCCAAGTTCAGCAGCCCGAATGGCAGCCTGGGTGCCCTGATGAATGATAAGCAGCTTTATAATAAGCTGACTAACACTATTTCAAGTGCAGAAATTTTACTGGATGATATCCGGGTACATCCGAAACGCTATGTTAATATTTCAGTGTTTGGAAAGAAAGACAAATCAGGCCCGTTAAATTCGCCTACTACAAAAGATTCGCTTTCCGCCGGAGCCCATTAATGAGATACAATAAATTTATCCTGAGCGTTCTCCTTTGCTGGCTGCTGACCAGTCTGCAAACCCTGCATGCACAGATTTCACCGGATGCTCCTAAAACAACAACGACTGCGGCAGGTGATTCTTTAAAAGAAGTTCAGATCTTACACGCTGTAAAGCTCCAGTTTAAACGGCCAAATGATACAACAGATTTACAGATACTGGTAGGCGATGTACGGTTGAAACAGGGCAATACCCTGTTCATGTGCGATAGTTGTATCATAAACAATAACCAGCACCTGTTCGAAGCATTTGGGCATGTTCATATCAATGATTCCGATACCACTAATATTTACTCGGATTACCTGAAATACCTCACGGATAAAAAGATAGCGTATTTTAATGGTCATGTGAAGCTGACGGATGGCCATGGTGAGTTGACGACCCCGGACATGGACTATGATATGAATACCAAAATCGGTACCTATACCCATGGGGGGAAAGTAGTGAATAAAAAATCGGTGCTTACCAGTGACGAAGGTTATTATTATGCCGACTTAAAAGATGTTTATTTTAAGAAGAATGTGATATTAAAAGACCCTGCCTATAATTTGAAAGCGGATTCATTATTATATAGTACGGCGTTTGAAACCGTGCGGTTCATTACTAAAACGGTTATAGTTGACAGTAGCAAAAGAACCATTACGACCAGCGAAGGATTTTATGATTTGAAACAGGGAAAGGCTGAGTTTGGAAAACGTCCCGTAGTAAAAGATGGCAAGGTTACTATTACCGGCAATAAAATAAGATTTGATGACAGTGCTCACATTTCACAAGCTATCGGCAATGCCATAATAACTGATTCAACCAATGGCACAACAATTATCGCTGACGAAATATTCAGGAACAGCCTGACCGATGCCATCCTGGCTACTAAAAAACCCCTGATGATCATAAAACAGGAAAACGATTCTATTTACGTTTCGGCCGATACCCTTTTCTCAGCCCGCTTAACCGATTTATACAGCCGGCCTTCCTCTTTTCAAAAAGATACCGTAGCAATAACTGATTCAACCGTGCCGGTAAATTTAATCCTGAACCCGGATTCGTTATTGAAAAAGGGACCGGTATCCATCTTAAATTATGAATTGCCTGCCGGTATGACGCTGGGGAAAAACATCGTACCGGTTACGGATTCCCTGTGGCAGCAGGCAGTTAAAAATAGAAGAGATTCGATAATACCTGGCGATACAACGACTCAAAAAAATTTAACCATAAAAAAAGATGAACCTGAAAAGAACGAGCCGCCTCAGCCACGGAGGCCGTTATTTAAAAAGAATATAATAGTCACCCATGATTCCTTATCACGACCTGATTCTATTCCCAATACAGCAATCGGCCTGCCTAAGGATTCTGTTATTATAAAAAAAGATACATTAAGCAGCGTAACAGTCCTTCCATTAAGTGAGAAAGACAGTTCCAACCGTTATTTTGAGGCTTACCGGCATGTGCGCATATTCACCGATTCGCTCCAGGCGGTCAGCGACAGTATGTTTTATTCTTTTCATGATTCGACTTTCCGTTTATTCTATGATCCCATACTCTGGTCGAAAGGAAGCCAGGTAACCGGCGATACTATTTTACTTTTAACTAAGAATAAAAAAGCAGACAGGATGCAGGTCATCAACAATAGCCTGCTTGTAAACAAATTGGAAAAAGAAGCTTACAACCAGGTCAAATCAACCCGTATGGATGCGTATTTCCGGGAGGGAACCATCGACTCGGTGCGGGCAAAAGGTTCCGCTGAATGTATTTATTACCTACAGGATAAAGACAGTGCCTATACCGGTATTAACCAGTCCACGTCAGATCTTATGGACATTTATTTCAGGAATAAAGAGCTGCACCGGGTTGTTTTTCGCAGCCAGGTACGGGGAACGATCTGGCCTATCCGGCAGAAAAGCCCTTCCGAAATGCGGTTGCCAAACTTCCGGTGGCTGGAAGACAGGCGCCCAAAGACAAAGTTTGAATTGTTCGAGTAAGAAATCCCCGGCGAAAATTTGAATTTATAACAGAAAGCCTTTTTAATTTTGATATTAGCTCCTGAAGATGATGCGGTCAATACCACAACCTGCCTTGTATTGCGTAATGATTGTTAAAGAAATTAAATAATCATACTTAACGGCAAGCTTTGACATTTCCTTTAAAATTTACCGGCATTGTTTTCGTTAAACCACAACAAAACAATCAGCCATGAAACAAATACTTACTGGATTTTTATTGTTCACCGGTATTGTATCCGGTTATTCTGTAAAAGCGCAGGAAATGACAGAAACAAAATCAGTTGATCAACCTGCCTATAAGATGGCAGTCGGTATCCGGCTCAGTAGCGCTCCGGCGATGATCAACAATTCGGTTTCATTTAAATATTTTATGACGCACAGAACAGCGGTGGAAGCGTTGGTTTCGTTTTGCGATCCTTTTGCCCTGGGCGCCCTGGTTGAATTTTATAATCCTTTAAGAACATCAGGCCTGCAATGGTTTTATGTAGCGGGTGGGTACCTCGGATTCAGTAAAGAATATAATGCGGAGAAAGCGATTGAAGAAAGAAAGACTTATTTCGGTGGGCAAGGTATCGTAGGTCTTGACTATAAATTTGAGAATATTCCCCTGAACCTTTCATTGGATTGGAAACCGGAACTGAACCTTGTTCAGGATATCAACTTTGAGCCGGCGGCACTGGGGTTTACAGCGAGGTTTACATTCGGACATTAAGCGGATGTATGATGTACGACTTTATTAAGAGCAGAAAAGACTTTGAGGAATGTTCGATCTAAGGTATACGATCTACGACTTTATCATCAACAGAAAAGTCTTTGATCATCGGACTGACCCAGATCGTACACCTGAGATCACTGCACATTTCCAAAAAACAAATACGCAATTATAATTGAAGTGATAATGCCAACAAGATCGGCAAGCAACATAGCACCAACAGAATACCTGGTATTCTTTATGCCTACAGCGCCAAAGTAAACTGCAATTACATAAAAGGTAGTATCGGATGAACTTTGAAAAATGCTGGATAACCTTCCCGCAAATGAATCAGGCCCGAATATTCTCATCGTATCTACCATCATGCCCCTGCCTCCGGCTCCACTTAATGGACGTATCAAGGCAGTAGGTAAGCCATCCACAAAACGGGTATCCGTACCGAATGCCATAAATAGACTTTTCAGCGCGTTTACAATAACATCAAACGTGCCGCTGGTACGAAGCATGCTGATAGCAACTAAAAGGCCTACGAGATAAGGGATAATTTTAATCGCAGTTTCAAAGCCCCCCTTCGCCCCCTCCACGAACGCATCAAAGAGGTTGATCTTTTTATAAACCCCACCCGCAACAATCAGCAATAATATTGTCACCAATAATCCGTTGCTCAGGATGCCAGAAAATACCTGTACGCGATCAGCATTTAACGAGGTGATATAAATTACCAATGCCGCGATAATCGCCGAAAGTCCTCCTATCCAGCCAAGGATCACCGGTTGAAAAATGTTTATTCTCTGTTTTATAGAGACAATTGTCATTGCAGCCAATGTAGCGATAAAGGTTACAATCAGGCAAGGTATAAAAATATCAGTGGGGTTTTGCGCTTTTGCAGCGGCTCTAACGGCTATAATACTGACCGGAATTAACGTAAGTCCCGAAGCATGCAGGCATAAAAACATGATCTGTGCGTTGGATGCCTTTTCCTTATCCGGGTTTAATTCCTGCAGACTTTGCATGGCTTTGATCGCAAATGGCGTGGCCGCATTATCCAGGTTCAGCAGATTGGCGGAAAAATTCATGATCATGTGCCCCATGGCGGGATGCCCTTTCGGTAATTCAGGAAATAAACGGGAGAAAAAGGGGCCGACTATTCTTGATAAGAAACGGATACCGCCTGCCTTTTCAGCAATCGTTAAGAAACCCATGAATAACGCTAATATGCCGATCAGGCCGATACAGATAGTTACGGCGGATTTACAGGTTTCAATAATACCATCAGCCTTTCGGGTAAGCCTGCTTTGAATAGAACGAAAGGTATAAACCTTAACGCCTGGATTTAATGATTTCAACTGTACGACCCGGTCACTGCTTTCGTTATCCGCTATCAACACGTCAGCATGCTGAACTGAATCTTTTAGGGCGTAGTTATAGGTGCCCAGGTTTTTTATAAATATCTCTTTCGAACTATAGCCTGCTACGGGAGGTTGCCCCACCAGGACATAACCAATGGAATCCGTTGCATCATCAGCCTTGCCAACAACCATACGGTTGAAAATAGCTTCGTCGCCAGTGAAAATCCACTTATATGCGGCGACCAGCACTGCGATAATGATAAAGGCCGACCAAATCCTGCTAAGCGCCATTTGTTAATTCCAATTTAAGAGTTGAAGATTGCAGATTTTTTTTGTTTTGCCAAAGATATTTCCTGGATAAAATATTCCTGAACTGGATTGCCTTTTGAAAAGAATCGTAATTACACCGGTTTTTTATGTTTGCCGGTAAAATGAATGTGTTTACCGAAATAGTTTTATGGCCGCTTCGCCTGTTTCTACTTTAGCTGTACAAATTTCATACAATGAAAAAAATAATT
>JAOQAL010000450.1 GCA_025963615.1 Chitinophagaceae bacterium
TAACCCACGCTTTTGCATCCAGCGCACTCACCATGTCATACGTTGTGGGGCCGGTCTGTACAAAGTAATATCCTTGCGGAATGAGCAATTGCGTTAAAGTTACTGCCGGCGGCCCACTACTTGGATAGGTTCCATAGGTGCCCAATAAAGTAAATATGGCCCTGCCATCTCCGGTAAATTGCGGGATGTTAGGAGCAGCTCCATATTGTAATGTAAGTCCGGTACCGGCATCATTAATAAAGACAGGAGCAAACAAATCGTTACTGGTATCATAAGTAGGCCAGTATATAAGGTAATAATATTTTGCGATAGCGGATATCCCAAAAGCATCATCCACTCCATTTACATGAAAGCCTTTTCCCGAAATCCAGTATACCCCACCATTATCTATAGCATAATTCCACCACCTGGAAGGCGCCGCTAAATCAATTTTTAAAGGTTGAACCGCACCAGCAATAGTTGTAGCGGTTCCATTCACTTTGACATTGAGGATAAAATTGGAAGCATCCCAGCTCACTATTTCCAGCCCATTAATGGTTTGCGTTCCGGTGTCAAATGCGGTTACAAAGTCAATGCCACCCGCCGAATAATTATAGCCAGTAGTAAACGACTGTAGATTTCCGCTTCCATCAATCCAGGTAAATGTGATTGTTCTTGTCACCAGGTCCACACGAATTTCATAATTCTTTCCGCCAATATTCATCCGTTTAAAATAGTTCTGTATTTTCCCAATGTTTTGAAATGCAAGAACGTTTGCCCATTTCCCGTTTTGCCAGTCATCAAGATCCTGCTGGGTTGCTTTTATAAGAGTCACTTTGGTGCTGTTAATACTTCCCGTCAATCGTATACTATCAGCAGTAAGGGTATCCATTGAAAATTCAAAATCAGAAATAAGGCCGGCGCCATCAATACCTCCGTTAACCGAACTGCTAGGATCTGACAATAGGTGCAGGTAAGAATAGGTATCAAAGAGGAGACTGGGCTGCTGGATCGCTTTAAGGCGATAACTGCTCTCCTTTAATACGGTGGCCGTTTCCAGGCTGATATCGGCATACATAAATACCCTGTTGGAATCATTAAAGCGGAAATAAAAATGATAAATACCTCCGGTACCGGTAGTAATAGTTGCATTCCATCCGGCTGGAGAACCCGTTAATGCAGATTGGTATTTATCCAACGTTTCTTTGATACGTTCATCGGGCGACTGATTAAAGACAGAATTATCATCTTTCCGGCAGGACGAGATGGCAATCACAATAAAAAAAATATAAAACAAAATCTTTTTCATACTTATAAGTTTATTCATTTTCACAGGACGCTTGTCATTCACATTTACTATTTATTTTATGATTGCTTCAATAGAAGTTCTTGTTCTTAACTGCAAATTGTAAAAATTAATATTCCAGACATCTTTAAAATAGTTCACTACTATAGATTCTTTCTGCCTTAATTTACTTTGCGCAACTTCCGCGGTCGTCCCATTCGGGCTGGTGCCGGTAATACCATTCACAATATTATCAAACCCAGCTTTGCCTTCCACCAGCATGATGGAGATCATTTCTACAAAATCTTCGTCCGGCGCTGATTGCGCATAAGCAGTAACGAAGCCATCCTGCCGGGCTATACCATCCGGTACATTATTCCAGTTGGACGTGTACTTACCTACTGAAATCAGTTTAAAATCCGTAGGATACAAAACAGTCTGGTGAAGAATATGGCCAAACTCATGTTCGATGGTATGGAACATTTCTTTCACATTCGATGAATCGGCTGCGGTATAATCGGGCATGCCCTTGATGCGAAAATCATTCAATACATATAATATTATTTGCCGGCCACCTTCTGCTGTTCCTAATGTAATAGTTCCATCGGGATTATAGCTGGGGCTTCCTACCAATACAAAAAATTTGGGGCAATACTTTTTCATAAAAACATCACCCGCTTCGGCTACATAATTATCGATCCATACTTTTTTAATAGTACTTAAAACCGGAATAATTTTTTCTTCTTTTGGAGGTACCAATATCCGGTTGAATGGCAGCTCTCCCTGGTCCCATTTATATTTTGCGGTAACATTATAAGGAACAGTTAAACTGTCGTAGATCCAGTTATCAATAGGACCTTTTGCCCACACATCTCCCCCAAGTCCGGGTATATTACCCGGATCGGTAAGTTGATCCTCTTTTCTGCACGAAGCAAAAAATATCAATGAAATAACCACGGATAGTTTTATCATTTGCATGTGACGTTATAGTTAGTTTTTAATGTCATTTTTTTACTCCTGTTCACCACCTCAATCATTGCGAATATACACTGGCCTCATCGCGGGTTTTGATCGATACCTGCGAGTTTTGCTGATGCTGGTATTTGTAAAACCCTGCGAAGATCCGTGCCGCTAAGCTGGTAAAACTGACCGCCCGCGGCAAAATGCGTTACCGGTATATTATATCTTAAGATGTCGAACCAGCGCATGCCTTCCTGGACAAATTCTGCCCTTTTAAAATCAAGAACCGTTAACAATAGGCCCGTTTGCAGATCGTTGGTTCCATAAAAAGCCTTGATTTTGGCTTCTGTAATATTATCGGTGGAAGAATTATAATTAGTAATGCGGGTACTGGCATAAATATTAAGGTCTGCGATCGCCGCCGCCGTATTGTTCAGGAAATCATTGGCCTCTATCCTGTTAAACAAAACTTCTTCAGCCGTAAATAAAGGAACCATCACATAGGGAGTGCCGATAGTCGCATTCACAGATGAGCGAACAAAATATTCATTGATCTTTGGAATCAGGTAATTTTCTGTACCCGCAGTGTATAATTGATTTTTGAATGCCCAATCGCCACCCGTAACATTACTTTCCAGGATTTCGTCCCTCTTGGCTGAAGTAAAACCATACCGGTTAGTATAATAATTTCTTCCCCATAATGACGAGGTTTCAGCAAGTAAAAGATTGGCAGGTTCAGTGGCCTTTGCATAATTAGAAAACATGTCCGCCGGGGTATAAGTAAGATAAGTGCTGTTCCAGGGTCTTAGCAATGCCGTGATATTACCCGAAGAAAAAACCTGGTTAGCATAGTCCGTTACTTTGGCATAATCTTTTTTGAACAGATAAAAACGGGCTGCAAAAGCATTGGCCGCGGTTTTTGTGAAATGATATTTTGGTACGCTATACCTTTTATCATCCAGCAGTGGTAAGCCTTCCGTAA
>JAOQAL010000481.1 GCA_025963615.1 Chitinophagaceae bacterium
AATGGGGTTGCAGTTGTTGGCGCAACTTGAACAATTCGGCATCTTTTGTCAGTTTTTCTGCATCCGCTTTCCTTAATTCATTTTCTTTTTGCTCGGCGGTATTATACCATAAAGCACTAACCATTGAAACACATCCTAATATTAACAGGGCCATACTAACCCGGATGGGCAAGGAGCGGTACAAGGTGTCGGGTGAAGTTGCATAAAAGCTTACCAGCATATTCAAAAGCCATTTGCAAAGGAAAAGCCATAATGTAGAAAAGATGAGGCATACTCCAAAAAGATTCAGGAACCGTTCGCGCCTCGGTAAATAATACCGGTAGGTATTCATCATTACCAGGCAGATGAGTAATAGAAGGCCATTGCTGATAACACTATCTATTATTCCTTCATGCCAGGGCAGGCCAAACCAATAAAGAACGATCGCCTGGTCTGCCATGAGGGTAAGCCAGCAGCCGCTGAAAAAAATCCTGAACTGTTTAACAGAAAAAGGGGATGCCGGCATAATTTTTCAAGCTAACTGCAATAGCCGGTGCGATGATGAAAAAATAATGTTTTCCGCTTTCTGATTTATCACCTGTATATACTGGTCAGCATTATCTTTTTCCTCAATGCGCGAATACAATTCGGCGCCATCAATCAATTCACTAAGCAGGTACAATTCACTTATATTAATGAACTGCCATTGTACCAGTTGTTCTTTTTTGTTGTAAAAAGTTTCCTCTTCTCTCTTGCCGGTGATTTGTGCTTTGCTGAAGGCCTCTTCTTTGCCCGCAGCGGATATTAAGCGAAGCTGTTCATCAAATTGAGGAGCATGATCTCCGTTTCCGCAAACGATACGAAATACAATTTTTGCCAGATACCAGTTCATAAAATGTCAGTTGATAGTTTGTCTTGCAACAAACCAGTTAGGAATTTTTGGTTTAAATATGTCAATGGTGTCAATGCGCTGTTATCCACTTCGGTCCCATCACGTTCCGCTGTTTTCCAAACCTTCTCACTACCGGGAGGACGATTGATTAGTACCGATACTTTATTTTTTAAAACTTTTGATTTCAATACCGCCGAATATGATGGTGCCCTTCAATACTAAAGCCTTATCAGGGGTATCTGTAATGGTTGATATAGATCGTTTGTCTTCTACCCCTCCAAATATGGTTACAATCTCTGATTTTACTGCCCAATGTGAAGGAACAATCAATTCAGCGCCTCCAAATATGGTGGTTACATCGATGGTAGCTACCCCTTGTATATCTGCCTGGGTCAGGTTAATTTCAGTGCCTCCAAAAATGTTGGTGATATCCCCACCCATGAAATTTTTAGAAAGAATATTTTTTTTAGTGCTTCCAAAAATACTGGTCGTGTCAATAAAGTCTTCTTTAATAAAAGTTTCTTCGCTGGCTATATCAGGGCTCAATTCACCCGATTTTCTTTTTATGTCCCATTCCTTTCGCAAACTTCTGCGGTGTGGACGAAAGATAAAAAAAGCACCCATACCAATCAGCACAACTGGCCACACGTGCTTATCAAGATCACCAACAAAAAAATATTCGTTTAGCAAAAAAGCGGTACCCACAAGAATCATGATAAACCAGGCCGCGCCCCGAAAACTATGTTTGAACCCGATAAACAAACCAATTACGATCAGTAATGTTTGCCAGTTGAACAGCCAGTCGGGCACCGGATAACGGAAACTTTTTAATAATGCAACACCTCCGATAAGCAGGAATAATATCCCGGTCCATATCCGGCCCCGGCCATCCTCCTGTTCATCACCTCCCCAGTGCCTCCGTCTTCTTATTTCACGTCTTGTTTCGAAGTCTGTCATGCGAATTAATTTAAGTTAAAAATAAATTACCTGCTGCTACAGGCCAACAGTAAACAGGTAATATGTCAGCACAAAGCGGTAAAAGGTCGAAATAGACCGGTGAAAAAGAAAGCATACGGTGGGATAGCCAGTTAAACCAAGGCAATCTTCTTAAAAACCAGATTGCTGACCCGTCCCGTCGTCAGAAAACAAATAAAAATATACTACCATTTTTCTCATGGGTAAATAGTCTAAGGAGGAATAAATTGATCCGGGTTCATGAATAACAGGTACTTTTTACCTATCCGGGTAGAATTATTTTTCAGAAAATATAACGCAAGCCTATTTGCATTTGCCAGCGCGATGGTAAATCCGGACTGTCAACAAAAGTGTGTGTCAACGAAGGATCAAACTGGTAAACCGGTGCGTTATTATTATAGGTAACGGACAATGGCTGGTAATAGCCTGCCGTGGTTGCATACTTTCTTATGCCCCAGTTACTGCTGATGAGATTGCCGAGATTTACGAAATCGAGGCTGAGCTGGAGGGATTGTTTGTTTTCCTTATTGATAACAAAATCCTGCAGGATACGCAGATCCAGCTCGCTGTACCAAGGCGTTTCACCGCCATATTTCGTGGTGTATTCACCACGCAGTCCATTCAGGTATTTATCCTGCCCGATAAAGGTTTTTAAAGCTTGTCGTTGTGCAATGGCATTTTGTATATTGCCATTAATATCCAGTAAAGGCGCAAAAGCCATATTGTCTATTTCTGCATCGGTGGGTACATAGAGCAGATCATTACTACTGGTGCCATCATTATTAATATCGCCGCCATAGACATAGGCGAAGCGGTTACCTGATGTCCAGGAACTAAATATAGAAACGGTAGTTGCCAATTTCTTCTCTTTTCCATATTCTATTTTTTTCGAACCGGCTATAAAAAACCGGTGTTTATTGCCATATAGGGAATTTGACGCAATGGCTTTATTGGCATTATTTAATATCGGGTTGCGGTCAAATGCGTCACTGGAAATTTCCGCTGAAATGGAACTGGCATCTTTTGCAATGCCAAAATTATAGGCGGCCATTATAAACAAACCCTTCTTGAAATTTTGCTGCGCCTGGAATGAGAGATTGAATTGGTGACCAACCCTGGTATTGGTAAATACATAGGTGTTGGCGGCGCCCTGGTTAGCGGCCAGGTATACACTCCGGCTATCACCGGTGGCTGAGTTTAACACGCCGGTGGGTTCCCCTAATTTATAATTTCTAACCATCATCGCGTTTACATCTTTGGTATAGGCTATGTCAACAGTAAAGATGGTTCCAAAAGGAATTCTGAAATCGGTACCAATATTAGAACGCAATACCTGGGGCCATTTGAAATTGCGGTCTGTTACGTTATAGAAAAAACTGAAAGGATTGCCAATAGAATTGCCTAACCACACAAAAGGAAACCGGCCTGTAAATAAGCCTGAACCACCACGCACCTGTATGGTTTTATTACCTTTTACATCCCAGTTGAAACCAACACGCGGAGATATCAAAGGTTTTTTGGTTGGCAGCCGGGTATTGTCCAGCTCTTTTCCAACTCCATTGGTAACAACTTTTCCATCCGCATCAAATAAAGTAAGCGGATCATTATTGGGTACGGTAGGAGAACTGGTCTGGCCATCGGGAGCTACGTATTTGAACTTATCTTTAAAATAAACCGGCCTGTCCATCCGGATGCCGTAAGTAACCTTCAATCTGTCACCAGCCTGCCATTCATCCTGTAAATAAGCTGACAATTGCCCGACGGTTAGATAATACCATGTCCATTTATCAGCTGCTGCGGCCGCTTTGGCTGCATTTACATCTACATCCAGGGGATAAGCGCCAAAAACATAGGCGCCACCAACCGGCACACTATCTTTAAATGTTTGAATGTCCCCGTCAAAGAATAACGTAGGGCCATATCCTGTCAGATTAAATGAGTTGCCAAACTTAAATGACTCAAAAGAAGCCCCTGCAGTAAGCGTATGATTTTTAAAATAAGCATTGAAATCATTGGTTATCTGGAATGCGTCCTGGTTCAGCCGGTTATTGATGGAAAATGGTTCATGGCCGGCAACAATATACCGGACACCATATTTAGATATGTTTATAACGGGGAAGGGGGCGGAAAAAGGATTTCGTTTGTCCTTAAACGTTGTATAAACAACTCTTAGTTTATTAGCCGAATTGCCTTTAAAATTAGATTTCAGTTCAGCACCGAAAGAATTTAATTTATTTACGATCTCATAGCCGGAATTCTGAAATTGCAGGGTGGTGAAATCGGGGCCCCTCCTGCCAATAGCGCTGGGGTGTGCCGGCTTATCTTTCGAAGCATCCAGGCCATTGTAGGTAAATGACAATTTATGAACTGAATTAATATTCCAGTCAATTTTTGCAAGCCATTTATAGTTGGTTTGATCTAACGTATACCCCTGGTAAGGGCCTGTGTCATAATTAAAACGGTTTTTCAGAATGGTGCTCACAGCAATAAGGTCCGACTCCAGCACCCTGGAGGTATTTGTTTTTCCGGCATTGGAATTATTTTGTGCTACATAGCTCGAAGCCTCATCACTGCGTTGTTCAGTTTCAAAACTCAGGAAATAAAATAGTTTATTTTTTTTTATTGCGCCGCCTATTGTGAAGCCCGCCTGGAGCTGACTAAGATCGGGAACCACTAATTTATTCTTTGAAACTTTTTTACCAGTCATGGATTGATTTCTGTAAAAAACATACGCGGTTCCCGAAAACCGGTTGCTGCCTGATTTAGTGACGGTGTTAATACCGGCACCGGTAAAACCGGCTTGCGTTACATCGTAAGGTGCGAGGTTTACCTGTATCTGGTCTATGGCATCCAGCGAAATAGGTTGCGCATTCGTTTGACCTCCGGGTGTTGGTGCGTCAAGCCCAAAGGGGTTATTAAATACGGCGCCATCCAGAGAGAAATTATTGTATTGCCCGTTCCGGCCAGCAAATGAAATGCCATTATAATTTGCCGAAGCAGATGGTGTCAAACGCAAGTAATCATCTGCAGACCGGTTAATGGTTGGCAGCGTTTTTATTTGCTGGTTGCTGATATTGGTAGAAGCGCCGGTTCTTTTGTTATCAAAAATCCGGGATTGAGAACTGACCGTAACATTACCGAGTTCGATTGATTTTTCCTGCAGTAAAAATTCAACTGAATTATTGAGTCCAAGCTCGAGGAAAATATTATCGGTGACCTCTTCTTTATAGCCAACATGATTCACTGTTACGCGGTACGGTCCGCCTACTCTTAAATTAGGTACTGTAAACCTTCCGTCTGATCTTGTTATGAGTGTCTGTTTAATGCCTGCGTCCGGATATTCAACAGTCACTGTCACCGATGAAAGACCGGCGCCCTTCGAATCTTTTACAATTCCACTTAATGTGGCCGTAGTAACCTGTGCTGAAAGCCTGATCGAGAGTATGATTAAAACGCCGGCTAGAGCAAACCCATATTTGCCCGGGAAATTCTTTCTCATAGTAATTGCTTTTCGGTTTAGCGATAAGTATGATCGCGAATAAAAAATGCCTGTCCGGGATTATTGGGCAGGCATTTATTTAAATTACAAAAACTTTTTGATTTTTATTTCACCAACTCAAATTTATCTCCGTCAAAAAGACCAAGATCGCTCAATTTTAAATGAGGAATGACCAGCAGGCCCATAAAGGATAAGGTCATAAAAGGGGAGGCCAGGGTGCTGCCGGCTTCTTTTGCAGCCTGGTCAATGAGTGAATATTGCTGGGCTACCTTATAACCATCTTCAATACTCATTAATCCGGCGACGGGTAATGGTATGATCATATCCAGGTTTTCTTTAACGCAACTAACTCCTCCTTTATGTTCAATAACCATGTTTACGGCTTTGCAGATACTCTCATCATCCACGCCCACTGCGATGATATTATGGGAGTCGTGAGCTACCGAAGAGGCTAAAGCACCCTGTTTCAATCCAAAATTTTTTATGAATGCTTTTGCAACCGGCGCGTTTTTATAACGATTTACGACAACGATTTTTAAAATATCATTTTGAATGTCGGGTGTCAGCTGTCCATTTTCCGTAGCCAGCTCAGCGGTTAGTTTATTGGTGATGAGTTGGCCGTCGAGAGCTTCTATTGCGTACTGGTTGAATGATGTCCCGGGGGCTGGCTGCCTGGCCGCAGAAACGTCCGGGCGCTGAGCCGGCACGGTTATGGCAAAATCACTCTCTGTTTTTTTACTGCAGGAAAAATTATTAATTACTGCTGACTTTTGATTTTTGCCCGGGGCTTGCCGAAGAGTTGACTTTCCGTTAGCAGCAACCAATTCTCCGTCTATGTAAGTTTTTACGACCTCAAATTTTTCAGGATCTTTCACTACAATAAAATCAGCCGCATCACCTTCCCTCAATAAACCGACATCCAGTTTATAGTGAAATACTGGATTTATGCAAGCTGCTTTTAAGACTTTAAAAATATCTATTCCTTTTGCGATAGCTCTTTCACAAAGTTGGTTAATATGACCTTCCACCAGGCTATCAGGGTGTTTGTCATCACTGCAAAACATCATTTGATCCGGGTAATCATGCAGCAGTTCAATCAACGCTTCAAAGTTTTTTGCGGCGCTGCCTTCCCGGATAATAATCTTCATTCCATATTTAAGCTTGTCTAAGGCTTCTTCTTTGGTAAAGCATTCATGATCTGTAGAGATTCCAACGGTTCCCGGGCTCCCTGTTCCTCCTTCGGTGGGATTTGGGGAAGCCTCAATATATTTTTTTGCATCGTCTCCTCTTAGCCCCGGCGCATGACCATCCACGGGCTTATTCAGGCGGCGGGCAACTGCAATCTTTTTCATTACTTGCTCATCTTTATGCAGCACACCGGGAAAATTCATCATTTCACTCAGGTATTTGATATCATCCCGAAGTAATAATTTTTCTACATCATCAGCATTTAATGAGGCGCCGGCAGTTTCGAAAGTTGTAGCCGGCACACAACTCGGCGCGCCGAAATTAAATTTGAAAGGAACCGTTTTCCCATTTTCAATCATGAACTCTACTCCCTTGATACCACACACATTCGCTATTTCATGCGGATCGCTTACGGTAGCGACCGTTCCATGAACAACAGCCAGCCTTGCAAACTCTGACGGAACCAGCATCGAGCTTTCAATATGGACATGGCTGTCAATGAACCCGGGAAGGATGTAGTTTGCAGTTTGAGCCCGGTCGTTACCGGGTTTGGAGCTGCCTGAAAGCTCCCTGATTGAAGTTATTTTTCCCTTGACAACTGTTATGGTTGCCGGGTAGATTTTTTCTTTATGTAAATCAATAAGATTCCCGGAGATGGAAAAAGAGTTCATATTCTTATCTCTTTATACAAATATCACACAAATAATTCCTTTTAATCAGCCGGTACCGGTGGCGGTCCATCCGGCAACATCGCCTGCCATACTTCTTTGCTTTTGCGTTGTTCGAATTCTTTGCGGATATCCTGCCTTAATTTCTCATTCTGAAATAAATCAACCATGGTTGTTCCCAACGCTTTAGCTGCAAACAATAGTCCTTTATGGCCAATGCTCATACCGCCACAGGCCACAACAACCCAGGAATGCCAGGGTGATTCAAAGGGAGCCGTTGTAGCGAGTAATGTAATTTCAGGAACGATATA
>JAOQAL010000544.1 GCA_025963615.1 Chitinophagaceae bacterium
TGGATAGCAGTTATAATATTAAGAAGGACAGGGAAATCATGTATGCCAATAATATAAAGTCAAATGAATACCTCTCCTATATTAAGAAGGATGAGTTTACAAAATACAATACCCTCGCCGGTCCGCGTAGCAATTATAACCGGGGCGATTTAAGTATGTTTTATATTCCGGCGAGCAGGAATGATAGTAGCTGGGGCGGGCTGATTAATAAAGCACAGGTTACAGACCTGAACTCATCGTACCTGTCTTATTTTGTGATGCCTGCCAACGGCAAACTATTTTTTTTATACAATAGTTCTTTCTGGAATGATACCCAGTTCGGTAGCACTACCGTGCTGGATTACCAGGGTCATGAATTGATTGATGAAGGAATCATCTTTTCAAAAATTAACAATATTCTTCTTTTTCAGAAAGCCAGACAGATATTAGCCGGCGAAGTAGTTATTCCTTACCAGAAATACAGGATGGACGGCTTTGCCGTGGTGAAATTTTGATTCCCTTATTTGTGACCCATCAATCTTTTTTCGAGATTTTCCAGCGATACACCTTTTGTCTCAGGAACTTTTGTCAATACCCAGATCAATTGCAATACCATCATGCCGGCGAAGAATGCAAAGATGGGCCATGGATTGTCTTTGAAAATTCCATTTTTCGAATCTAAAAAGACGGGAGTCACCAGGGTGATCAGTGCAGCGAATACCCAATGCACACTGGCACCGAATGACTGGCCTATAGCCCTTATTTTATTGGGGAATATTTCGGAAATGAATACCCAGATGACGGCGCCCTGGCCAATAGCATGTGAGGCGATGAAGAATAATAAAAAACTCATGAGGAAACCAGCGCTGGCATGCGAATAAAAAGACCAGGCTACCATGGCGAGACTGATAATATAACCCAGGGAGCCAATCAACAATAATGTTTTTCGGCCGATCCGGTCAATAAGATATAACCCGACAAATGTAAACAGCAGGTTGGTGCCGCCGATCGCAATGGAATTAAACAACGAATCTTTTGCTGCGAGTCCGGCTCTTTCTAAAATTTCAGGTGCATAATAAAGTATAAAATTGATACCGGACAACTGGTTGAAAAAGGCGATGAGGAATGCCAGCCATACGATCTTTTTATACCGGCTGTCGAAAAACCTGATATCCTTTCCGGATGATTCCTGTTGATTGGCTGCAATAATGGAAGAAATTTCAGCATCAATATCGGCTACTCCCATTTGTGGCAAAATCTTTTTTGCACCTTCAATGTCATTTTTTTTGGTGATTAACCATCTCGGGCTTTCCGGCACGCCCATGACGAGTAAAGTATAAATTACCGAAGGCACGGCCAGCACACCCAGCATCCAGCGCCAGTCGTTGGCGCCATCAAAGCCTTTGAAAAAATAATTGGAAAAAAAAGCAACCAAGATGCCGAATACAATATTGAATTGGTACAAGGCCCCCAGGCGACCTCTGGTAGCCGGCGTTGAAATTTCGGAAATATAGGTTGGAGCCACCACGGACGATACGCCGATACCAATACCGCCGATAAAACGGAAAAACGAAAAAGTATAGGGACCTTGTGCGATAGCGGAACCTATTGCTGAAATGGCGAAAAGGATTCCGATCCATAAAAGCACTTTCTTTCTGCCATATTTTTCGGTAGGGATGCCGCCAAACAAAGCACCGATAACAGTACCCCACAAAGCCATTGACATAATAAAGAAACCATGAAACAGGGGGGAAGTAGGCCAGAGTTCTTTAATTGGCAGGTTGGCGCCGGAAATAACTACCGTGTCAAATCCGAAAATAAAACCGGCCAATGCTGCCACGATGGACCAGCGGAAAAGTTTGTTCTTATTCATAAGCAATCGTTGTTTGGTTAAGGAAGGTATGAAAAACAATAATAACCTTCATTTCTTTGCTTCGCAGAAATTCAGCTTTTCTTTCTTTTTGTTTGGCCAAGGCAACTTTCTTAATCATCAGCAATTTCTTTCTATTACTTTTTTTTGTGGAAAAAAAAGTAGTCCCGATAGAAATCGGGATCTGCGACAAAAAAAGTCCCGATGGCTATCGGGAAAAACGAATACGCCCCGTTTTCCGGATAGTTCCCTGATGGGGCTTCTGTACTACTGTGACCTCAGCAGTGTATCGCTATTCCCTTGATTTTTTCAGAACAGAACTAAGAAAGGAAATTATTTGGGCAAAATAAAAATCTGGATCAAATATTTTTGCGCCAATACTTGCTTTTTGTTTGGCCAAAAAGAATTCCCGATAAAAAATCGGGACCGGACGGTTCCCTGATGAGGCTTTTGTGCCACTACTGTGACTTCAACATTATAGCGCTACTCCTTGATTTTTACGCTACGAAACATCGGTTCGAATATGGCATGGTCGTTTAGTTAGAAGCGTGTCATCGGTATGATGTGTACGAACGCCGACGGCCCACACAAAACGTTCCGCCGGAACGTTAACCCCCTTTTTTTAATATAGATCTACCCAAAAAATGCCCCGCTGGGGCATGGAAGGCTAGATGCTGGATGCTGGACACTATGTGCTGGATCCTCGTAGAGGCCACAACGTGGCTAAACTCCTTAACTTAATGACATTGCGCACCGGGGCATGGTAGACAAGATGCGGGATATTAGATACTAGATGCTGGATTCTCGTTATACCCGGGTTCGCGTCTTCAGGAACCTTTTGGTTTAGGATTCTTCTGCAAATCAAAATCCATAAGAATTATCTTGACGCCTATGCGATAGCCATCGGGATCAGAGAGTTCGGTTTGAAAGTCATTTCGGGCTTCGCAGCCTGTACTGGGGAACGAGGTACCGGCATGACAAAAACCTGTCTTTGTGCCGACCGGTGCCGCTGGCCTTCGGCGGGGGATTGCTTTTGGCGGCGATGGGCAGTCTGATACACCCGGGTTTAGATGGGAGATCGCATGACAATATCTGGGTCGTTGGTGGAACTACTAACAACCGTTAATAATTTTTTTAAACTTTAAATTATTTTGACCTATGCTGCTTGTGTATTACTTTTGTATAGTCCATTAAAAAAGTAGATTAAATGATTACCGCTGTTTGGGGAAGTTGTTGTAAATCACGTTGTTTCATTCAAATCTGCGGATAAGCGCTATCAATACTTTATTAATAAGCTTCCGCACTCTCTGTGGAAGTTTTTTGTTTACTGACAAAAAGAAAGAATATGCAAAGTTTTCGAACCGAATTAGAAAACCCAATTGTAGAGAATGATATTATTCAATTGGAGAAAAAGATAAAGGAGTTCAGGGATGGAAATATTCCAGACGAAAAATTCCGTAGTCTGCGCCTGGCCCGTGGCATATATGGGCAAAGACAACCTGGTGTTCAGATGGTGCGGATCAAGTTGCCTTATGGTAAAATGACATTGGCCCAATGGAAGCGCATCGCCGATGTGTCGGACGAATATGCCACCGGTAACCTGCACCTTACTACCCGGCAGGATATACAGATACATTTTGTTAGCCTTGACCGTACTCCTGAAATGTGGGCTATGCTGGAACAAGACAGTGTTACCATCCGCGAAGCCTGTGGTAATACCGTAAGAAATATTACTGCATCAGACCAGGCCGGTATCGATCCCGAAGAGCTGTTTGATGTGTCACCTTATGCGCACGGCGCATTCGAATATTTTTTACGCAACCCGGTTTGCCAGGAAATGGGCCGCAAATTCAAAATAGCCTTTTCGAGCAGTGATCAGGATACCGCTTTTACGTTTATGCATGACCTGGGCGCAATACCCCGGATCCGTGAAGTGAATGGAAAGACGGAGAGAGGATTTAAAGTATTAATCGGCGGCGGCCTGGGCGCCCAGCCTTTTTTAGCTAAAACAACCCACGAATTCCTGCCGGAAGATCAATTGATTCCATACATTGAAAGTATACTGCGCGTATTTGACCGCTATGGTGAACGCAGCAACCGTAATAAGGCCCGGATGAAATTCCTGATACAAAAAATCGGGCTGGATGCATTTAATGAATTGGTAGCGGCTGAACAAAAAGCGCTGCCCTATAGCAGTTATGTTGTTGAAACAACCGGCTTTGACAAATTTGAGTTACCAACGGGTGAATTACCTGCAACGGCCTATGCGATTCAAAACCAGTTTAAATTTGAAATCTGGAAAAAAACCAACCTGGCTCCGCAAAAACAGAAAGGTTACTTCGCCGTATATGTGAGAGTTCCGATCGGCGATGTTCATTCAGATGTGAGCCGCAGGTTGATTGAAAAATTAAGGCCGGTCATAGCGGATGATGTGCGCATCACCGTGAACCAGGGTTTACAGTTCCGTTTTGTAAAACCCGAACATATTGAATACGTCTACAGCGTTCTCGAATCTGAAAATCTTGCTGAACCTGGTTTTGGCAGTACGGCGGATATTACTGCCTGTCCTGGTACCGACACCTGTAACCTGGGTATCTCAAACAGCACCAGCATCAGTAAAGTATTATCTGAAGTGATTGACGATGAGTTTCCCGAATTTTTATATAATAAAGAAATTTCTATTAAAATCAGCGGATGTATGAATTCCTGCGGTCAGCATGGTATGGCTGCTATTGGATTTCATGGTAGTTCACTGAAAGCAAAAGGAAAAGTGTTACCCGCGTTACAAGTTTTAATTGGTGGTGGTGTTTTGGGTGCTGGTAATGCCCGGATTGCAGATAAAGTAATAAAAGTGCCGAGTAAAAGAGGTCCAGACGTATTGCGTGTACTTCTTAACGATTATAAAACCAATGCGACAGAAGCCGAAACGTTTCTTAATTATACGGGACGGCAGGGCGAAAGATATTTTTACGATGTATTAAAACCCCTGACGAACCTGGAAACTTTGCTGGACGAAGATTTTATTGATTGGGGCCACGAGGAAAAATATGCAACCGCTATTGGTGTGGGAGAATGTGCCGGGGTAGTGATTGACCTGGTAGCAACCCTGATACTTGAAGGGGAAGAAAAATTGGAATTATCCAAAGAATGTATCAACAGTAAAGCCTGGGCGGATGGTATCTATCATGCTTATGCGGCATTTATCAATACAGCAAAGGGCTTGTTATTGAACCAGGGAGTACAGTGTAATACTCAGACTGGTATTATGCGTGATTTTGATACCCATTTTACCCAGAAGGGATTTTTTAGCGAGCTTGGCAATTTCCAGGACCTGGTATTGCAGATTAATAAGAATGAACCTTCTGAAACATTTGCTTTAGCATACTACCAGCAGGCGAAGGATTTTATTGAACAGGCTAAGGAACAACGTAAGAATCTTGTTGAAGAAAAAGTAGTTTAATAATAATCAGTTCGATATAAACGCTTACAGAAAAGAGGCTGTTTCCAGTTTGGGACAGCCTCTTTCTTTATAAATGTTTGGCTAATGCCCGTTTTTTTTAATTCATCAATCGAGGCTGTCTCGAAAGGAATATTTCACGCAAAGAGCGCAAAGAAGCAAAGAACGCAAAGTGATGAACATGGTTCACGCAAAGGTCGCAAGGAATCAAAGAACGCAAAGTGATGAGCTGTTAAGAATCAATCTCTGCTTTCTCAAAGCCTCCCAGCAGGAGGCTTTTTGTATGAATAGATTTAGAGATTCTACTTTGGATATTTTTCTACTTTATGATTCACGGGAGGGAGAGTTTTTAAGAATGCATAAATAGCTTTTAGATCATTATCTGCCATGCCCGCGTAA